>CAZYVL010000049.1:0-17013 GCA_964651005.1 uncultured Chthoniobacteraceae bacterium
TTCGGCGCCCTGCGCACGTTTCTCGACGATTGGCAGCCCGCCGACATCGCCGACCTCATCAGCGATCTTGCCGAGGGCGACCGGGTGATCGTCTTCCGCCTCCTGCCACACGCGCTGGCGGCGGATGTCTTCGAGTACCTCGACCTGGAGCCACAGCAGCACCTTCTCCGCGCGATGGCGCACGAGGAGGTCGTCGCCGTGCTCAACGAGATGTCGCCCGACGACCGCACGGCCCTCCTGGAGGAGCTCCCCAGCAACGTCGTCACCCAGCTCCTGCGCCTGCTCACGCCGGAGGAGCGCGCCATCGCGCAGACGCTGCTCAACTACCCGGAGGGGAGCGTGGGCCGGTTGATGACGCCCGATTTCCTCGCCGTGCGCGACGAATGGACGATCCGCGAGGCGCTCGACTACATCCGCGTGCATGGCCGGGATTCCGAGACGCTCAACGTGCTCTACATCGTGGACGAGAGAGGGTGCCTCGTCGATGACATCCGCATCCGCGAACTGTTGATCCGCCCCCTGGAAACCCGGATCGCGGAGATCCGCGACGCCAACTTCATCGCCCTCGCCGTCACCGACGCGCAGACGGAGGCCGTGGAGGTGTTCAAGAAATACGACCGCGGCACGCTCCCCGTCGTGGACGGAGCGGGGGTGCTCGTCGGGATCGTCACCGTGGATGACGTTCTCGACGTGGTGGAGGAAAGGACCACGCGGGAAATCCAGAAAATCGGCGGCATGGAGGCTCTCGATGAGCCCTACAGCACGATCCCGATGCACCGGATGATCCGCAAGCGGGGCACCTGGCTGGTGCTCCTGTTCCTGGGCGAGATGCTCACCGCCACGGCAATGAGCCACTACGAGGGCGAGCTGGGCAAGGCAATCGTGCTCACGCTCTTTCTGCCGCTGATTATCTCCAGCGGCGGCAACTCCGGCTCCCAGGCTTCCACGCTCATCATCCGCGCGATGGCGCTGGGCGAGGTGCGGCTGCGCGACTGGTGGCGCGTGATGCGCAAGGAGCTTGCCTCCGGCTTCTGGCTCGGGCTGCTGCTCGGCGTGATCGGGTTCCTCCGCATCCTCGTCTGGTCGGGCGTCTCCATCGGCCTCAAGGGGCACTCGATGTACGGCGAACACTGGCTGCTCGTCGGGCTGACGGTCGGCTTCGCGCTGGTCGGCGTGGTGCTCTGGGGGTCGGTCGCCGGGTCGATGCTCCCCTTTATCCTCCGGCGCATGGGGATCGACCCCGCCACCTCCTCCGCCCCGTTCGTGGCGACGCTCGTGGATGTCACCGGGTTGATGATCTACTTCAACGTGGCGATCCTCGTCCTGCGCGGAACGCTGTTGTGAAAACAGCCGAGGCGGCCAGGGGTTCGCCCTGGCCGCCCGGATTGTGATTCAACCGAACCGGATTAAACGGCTCGGAACGGCTCCGATCAAACGGCTTTATCGCCCGTCTCTTCGGTCCGGATGCGGATGGCCTGTTCGATCGGGGAGATGAAGATCTTGCCGTCGCCGATCTTTCCGGTCTTGGCGGCGTTGACGATCGCCTGCGAGGCGCTCTCGACGAGCGAATCGACCAGGACGATCTCCAGCTTGATCTTCGGCAGGAAATCGACCGTGTATTCGCTCCCCCGGTAGATTTCCGTATGGCCTTTCTGGCGGCCGAACCCCTTGACCTCCGTGACGGTCATTCCCTCGATACCCAGCTCGGCAAGGGCTTCTTTGACCTCTTCGAGCTTGAAGGGCTTGATGATGGCTTCGATTTTCTTCATGGGATTTTTTGGTTTGCGCCGGTTTTAACCCGCGCTTTTCGGGGTAATATCAGAGGATATAGCCTTCCTCGCCGTGTTCCGCAACATCAAGCCCGGCGCTTTCCGCTTCCGGCGCGGCGCGCAGGCCGATGAGGGCCTTGACCAGCGTGGCGATGACGACGGTCGCCACCACCGAGAGGACAATCGTAAAGGCGATGGCCTTGAGCTGTTCGATCCAGAGCGTCCGGCCAAGCAGCCCCTTCAGGTTGGTGTTGAGCGCGCCGTTGGCCTCCGGGGTGGCGAGGAAGCCGGTCAGCAACGCGCCGAGCGTCCCCCCCACGCCGTGGATGCCGAAGGTATCGAGCGAGTCGTCATAGCCGAGCAGCCCCTTGAGCTTGACCACGGCGAAGAACGGCACGATCCCCGCGAGCACGCCGATGATGACGGCCCCCGTGGTGTTGACGAACCCGGCGGCGGGGGTGATGACCACCAGCCCCGCGACCACGCCCGAGCAGAAGCCGAGCACGCTCGCCTTGCCCCGCGTGAGGTATTCCAGCAGCCCCCAGACCCCGGCGGCGATGGCTGCCGCGAAGGTGGTCGTCAGGAAGGCGTTGGCGGCGATGCCGTCGGCGGCCAGCGCGCTCCCGGCGTTGAACCCGTACCAGCCGACCCAGAGAATGCCCGTCCCCGCCATGCAGAGCACCAGGTTGTGCGGCGCGAACGACTCCTTGCCGAACCCGGAACGCTTGCCCAGCAGGATGCAGAGCACCAGCGCGCTCCAGCCCGAGGACATGTGGACCACGGTTCCCCCGGCGAAGTCGATGGCCCGGATCACCGCATCCGCGTTGCCGATGCCGTTCATGAACCCGTTGGCTCCCCAGATCATGTGCGCCATCGGGAAGTAGACGATCACCATCCAGACGGCGGTAAACGTGAGGACCGCCGCGAACTTCATCCGCTCGGCGATGGCCCCGACGATCAGCGCCGGGGTGATGATGGCGAACATCATCTGGAACATCGCGAAGACGTTATGCGAAATCCACGGGGCGATGTTCGCGTTCGGCTCGGAGGTCACACCCCGGAAAAAGGCGAACCCGCCGCCGCCGAAAAAGGGATTGCCGCCGGGGCCGAAGACCATCGTGTACCCGAACGCCCACCAGAGGACGGTGACCAGCGCCGTAATGCCGAGGCACTGGGCCAGGACGGAGAGGACGTTCTTGCGGCGGACCAGACCGCCGTAGAAGAGCGCCAGGCCCGGCAGCGTCATGAAAAGGACGAGCAGGGCGGAGGTCATCATCCAGGCGTTATGGCCCGGCCCGGGGACGCCCATCGAGGCGGTTTTCAACCCCTCGGGGACGTTGCCCGCCGCGTCGGCCAGGGGCGCCGCCGGGTTGGTGTTGTTGAGGTACGCCTCAAGCCCCGCCACACGCTGTTCGAGCGTGGGGGTGGGGACGGGTTTGGCCTCCTGGGCAGAGGCAAACGGGGTGGTGAGCACGACGGCTAGCGCGCCCGCGCAGGCAAGCCGCAGAAGGAGTGGTTTCATACGGCGGCCCCGTTTAGCATTGGCCGTGCCACGCCGTTTTTTTCCGTGCGGAAAAAGGGGCTTTTCCCTCTAAAAAACGCCGAAAAAACGCCAAAATCCCATTGGATGGAGGCAGAAAATCCGCCCCCCCGGTGGGCAAAAAACGCCATATCACCGGGGAATGGCGTTTTTCGACCAACCCGTGTTCTACACCGCTCCGACCTCTTCGCGCGCCGGTTCCGCTTCCATCCTCTCCCGGAGGCGGCGGACCCGGAATATCTTCAGGATCGCCACGAAAAAGAGCGGGACAAAGAGGATGCCGAGCACGGTCGAGGAGAGCGTACCGCCGATGACGCCGGTGCCAATCGCGTTCTGCCCGCCGGACCCGGCCCCCTTGGCGATGGCCAGCGGCACGACGCCGAGCGCGAAGGCGAAGGAGGTCATCAGGATCGGGCGCAGCCGCTGGTGGGCAGCCCGCGCGGCGGCTTCCACGAGGCTCATCCCGCCGTCGTAGTTGGCCTTGGCGAACTCGACGATCAGGATCGCGTTCTTCGCGGCGAGGCCAACGGTGGTCAGCAGGCCGACTTGGAGAAATACGTCGTTGGAAAGCCCGCGCAAGAGCGTCGCCGCGACCGCGCCGAGGATGCCGAGCGGCACCGAGAGGAGCACCGCCGTCGGGATCGACCAGCTTTCATAAAGCGCCGCGAGACAGAGAAAGACGACCAGCAGCGAGAGGACGTAGAGCGGCCCGGCCTGGCTCCCCGCCGCCCGTTCTTCATAGGAGAGGCCGCCCCAGTCATAGCTGACGCCGGGAGGCAACTCTTCGGCGATCTTTTCCATCGCCCGCATGGCCGTGCCGCTGCTTTCGCCCGGGGCGGCCTGCCCCATGATCTCGCGCGAGGGCCGCCCGTTGTAGCGTTCCAGGCGCGGCGCGCCGTAGATCCACTGGCCCGAGGCAAAGGCGGAGAAGGGGACCATCTCCCCCTGGTTGTTGCGCGCGTACCATTGGCCCAGATCGTCCGGGTTCATCCGCGAGGAGGGCCGCCCCTGGAGGAAGACGCGCTTGACGCGCCCCCGGTCGATGAAGTCGTTGACGTAGAGCGAACCCCACGCTGCCGAGAGCGTCGCGTTGACGTCCTCGATCTTCAACCCGAGGACGGCCGCCTTTTCGCGGTCGATGTCGATGCGGTACTGCGGCTCATCGTCGAGGCCGTTGGCGCGCACAGCCATCAGCACGGGGTCTTTCGCCGCGAGCGCGAGCACCTGGTCGCGCGCCTCCGTCAGCTTTTCATGGCCGACATTGCCGACATCGAGGAGCTGGAAGTCGAACCCGGTGGCGTGGCCGAGCTCCGGCACGGCGGGCGGGGCGAAGGAGAAGGCGAGCGCGTCGCGGATCTTGGAGAAACGGGCCATCGCACGCGCGGCGATGGCATTGACGCGGTTTTCCGGGCCGGGGCGCTCTTTCCAGTCCCGCAGGCGGATGAAGGCCAGCCCGGCGTTCTGCCCGCGCCCGGCGAAGCTGAACCCGGCGACGGTGAAGACCCCCTCCACGTTCGCCTTTTCCTCCGTCAGCAGGTAGTCGCGCAGTTCGTCGAGCACGGCGGTCGTGCGATCCGCCGTCGCGCCGGGCGGCGTGGTGGCCATTGCGTAGAGAACGCCCTGGTCTTCGTCGGGCAGGAACGAGGTGGGGATGCGGTGGAAGAGATACGCCATCGCGCCGAGCAGCAGCAGGTAGAGCGCCGCGTAGCGTTTGCCCCGCGCGAGGATGTGGCGCACGCCCCCTTCGTAACCGCGTGCCGTGGCGGAAAAGGAGCGGTTGAACCAGCCGAAGAAGCCGGTCTTTTTCTCGTGGCTCCCTTTGTGGACCGGCTTGAGCAGCGTGGCGCAGAGCGAGGGGGTGAAGATCAGCGCGACGAGCACGGAGAGAGCCATCGCCGAGACGATGGTGATCGAGAACTGCCGGTAGATCACCCCCGTGGAGCCGCCGAAGAAGGCCATCGGAATGAACACGGCGGAGAGCACGAGGCCGATGCCGACGAGCGCGCCGGTGATCTGCCCCATCGACTTCCGCGTCGCCTCCCGGGGCGAAAGCCCCTCCTCCGCCATGACGCGCTCGACATTTTCGACGACCACAATGGCGTCATCGACGAGCAGGCCGATGGCAAGCACCATCGCGAACATCGTCAGCACGTTGATCGAAAAGCCCGCCGCCGCCAGCACCGCGAAGGTGCCCAGGAGGACGACCGGCACGGCGATGGTCGGGATCAGCGTGGCGCGGAAGTTCTGGAGGAAAACGAACATCACCACGAAGACGAGCGCGATCGCCTCCAGGAGCGTGTGCACGACCGCCTCGATGGAGACGCGGACGAACGGCGTGGTGTCGTACGGGAACACGACTTCCACGCCGGGCGGGAAGGTCGATTCCAGCCGCTTGACCGTATCGCGCACCGCCTCGGTCGCCTCCAGCGCGTTGGCCCCGGCGGCGAGCTTGATCGCCGCGCCCGCGGCGGGCTTGCCGTTGAATTTCGTAAAGAAAGCGTAGTTTTCGCCGCCCAGCTCGACTTTCGCCACGTCTTTGAGGCGCACCTGCCCGCCGTCGGGCTGCACTTTCAGGAGGATGTTGCCGAACTCCTCCGGGGTCTGGAGCCGGGAGGAGCCGATGATGGTGGCGTTGATCTGCTGGCCCGGCACGGCGGGGAGGCCGCCGAGTTCGCCCGAGGCGATCTGGACGTTCTGCGCGCGGATCGCCTCCGCCACGTCGCCCGGGGTGAGGCGGAAGTTGTTGAGCCGGGCCGGGTCGAGCCAGATGCGCATGGCGTACTGCGCGCCGAAGACGAGCACGTCGCCGACGCCGCGCGTCCGGCTCACCGGGTCGCGCAAGGTGGAGGCCACGAAGTCGGTCAGGTCGGGCGTGGTCATCCGGCCATCCCGGGAGACGACGCCGACGATCATCAGGAAGTTACGCGTCGCCTTGGCCACGCGCAGCCCCTGCCGCTGCACCTCCTCCGGCAGCAGCGGAAGGGCGAGCTGCACCTTGTTCTGCACCTGCACCTGCGCCACGTCGGGGTCGGTCCCCTGCTTGAAGCTCAGGGTGATGGTCATGTTCCCGTCCTTGGTGCTCTCCGAGGAGAAGTAGAGGAGGTTGTCGATGCCGCTCAACTGCTGCTCGATGACCTGCACGACGGTCCCCTGCACGGTCGCCGCCGACGCGCCGGGGTAGGAGACGGAGATCGAAATGGCGGGGGGCGCGATGCTCGGGTACTGCGCGATCGGGAGGACGCGGATCGCCAGCACGCCCGCGAGCATGATGACGATGGAGATCACCCATGCGAAGACGGGCCGGTTGATGAAGAAATTGACCATAAAAGAGGACGGAACCGCTGCCGGTTGGCTGCGTGGGGTTGCGCTATTGCGCCGCCGCCGGGGCCGTTACCGTGGCCTGGGCTGTCTTGGCGGCAGGCGAAAACTCGACCACGCGCACCGCCACGCCGGGCCGGATTTTCTGAAGCCCCTCGACCACCAGGCGGTCGCCCGCGCGGAGGCCGTCGGTGATGAGCCACCGGTCGCCGATGATCCGGTCGGTCTTGAGCAGGCGGAGTTCGATCTTGCCGTCCGCGCCGACGACGAGGGCGGTCGGTTCGCCACGCTGGTCGCGGGTGACGCCGCGCTGCGGGGCGAGGATCGCCTGCTCCTTCACCCCTTCCTGGAGGATCGCGCGCACGAACATCCCCGGGAGGAGTTCGCGCCGGGGGTTCGGGAAGATGGCGCGCAGGGTGACGGAGCCGGTGCCGGGATCGACGTTGACCTCCGAGAACTGGAGCCGCCCCGGCTCGGGGTAAGCGGTGCCGTCTTCGAGGATGAGCGTGACGGCGGCCTCCTGCTCGCCCGCTTTCTGGAGCTTGCCCGCGGCGAGATCGCGCCGCAGCCTCAGGAGCTGGAGGCTCGACTGGGTGACATCGACGTAGATCGAGTCGAGCTGGTTGACGGTGGCCAGCGGCAGGTCCTGGTTGGAGGTGACGAGCGCCCCTTCCGTCACGGCGGAGCGGCCGATCCGCCCGGCGATGGGCGAGAGGACTTTCGTGTAGGCGAGCTGGATGCGCGCCGTCTCCAGCTCCGCCTTCGCGGCGGCGAGATCGGCTGTCGCCTGCTCGAAGGCTGCGGTGGCGTCGTCAAGCTCCTGCTTGCTAATCGCGTTGCTCTTGGCGAGCTGCTGCCGCCGTTCGGCCAGGAGCCGGGCGGCCTTGAGCGCCGCTTCCGAGCGGGCCACCGCCGCCTCCGCGCTATCGAGGCGGGCCTGGTAGGGGGCGGGGTCGATCTGGTAGAGCTGCTCGCCCGCGCGGACCTCCGCCCCTTCGGTGAAGAGCCGATTGAGGATGATGCCGCTCACCTGCGGGCGCACCTCGGCCACGCGGAGCGCGGTGGTGCGCCCGGGGAGTTCCGTCGTGATCTCCACGGTTTCCGGCGCGAGCGTCACCACGGCCACCTCCGGGGCGGGCGGGGGCGCGGCGGCGGCGGGGCCGCCCGATTTGCCGCAGCCCGGGAGCACGGCAAGCGCAAGGCCCAGCAACGGAAGGGAAAAGAGAAGGCGTGGTTTCATGGAAAGATGGGAAAGCGACCAAAAGGAAGAACCGGGAGCGCGGCGTCACCGGAGCGCCCCGGCGACGAAGCGGACCTGCTCGCGAATCCACGCCTCGCCCTCGATCGGGATGTGCAGGGAGTGGAGGTTCGGCTTGATGACGAGCGAGAGGCACTGGATGACATTCTGCGCGGCGGCGCGCACCGGGGTGGCGCGGAACTCCCCGGACTCGATCCCCTCGCCGATCAGCCCGGAGAAGGTGTCGAGGAGGAATTCGTCGTAGCGGCGGATGCACGCCCAGTTCTCGTCGATGGCGGTCATCAGGAGCTTGACCATCCGGGGGCGGTCGCGGACCAGCCGCTGCTGGTGGAAATGGTGGATGACCAGCAGCGCCTCCTCCATCCGCTCCATCGCCCCGCGCGGGCGGCGCGTGACCTTGCTGACCGCCTCCGCCAGCACCGCGAGGTTGCGCTCCGCGCTCGACTCGACAATGGCGCGCTTGGAGGGGAAAAACTTGTAGATGTTCGCCGCGGACATCCCGAGTTCCCTGGCGATGTCGGCCACGGTCGCTTTCTCGAACCCGTACTGCCGGAAGAGTTCGTCCGCCTTGGTCATGATCGCCAGGCGGGTTTCCTCGCGGGTGGAGCGGCGGGTTTTGAGCGAAGGCATCGGCAGGGAGAAATGGCGACGGGTAGCGGGTAACGGGTGACGGGTGACGAATTTCGTAAACCGTCACCAATCGTCCTCCTTCCGCCTCCTATCGTCAAGGGGGATGTTCAAGCCGCCGGTTTCCGGCTAGGCTATCCGGCGATGCAAGAGGCGATTGACGCGCTGCTCCTCTATCTCGCCACCGAGCGGGGGCTTTCCGATCTCTACCAGCTTTCCACGCGGCAGTCGCTGGAGGGCTTCGCGGCGTGGCTCGCGCGGGCGAAGGGGGTGCGGGAGCCGGGGAAGGTCGAGTTCGCGCACCTGGGCGAATACCTCGCCTTCCGGAAACAGGGAGGGCTGGCGGCGGCGTCGATCCGGCTCATCGCGGTGGCGCTGAAGATTTTCTTCCGTTTCCTGCACCGGCGCGGTCACCTTCCCCACGACCTTGCGGAGATGCTGCCGCTTCCGCGCGTGGAGCGGTATCTTCCCGAGACGCTCAACGAGGCCCAGGTGGAAACGCTGCTGGAGAGCATCGCACCCGACCAGCACCTTGGGCTGCGGGACCGCGCGATCGTGGAGCTGCTTTACGCGAGCGGGCTGCGCGTCTCCGAGCTGACCCACGCCCGGCTGGAGCATCTGCACCTGGAGGAAAAGGTGATCCGCGTCACCGGCAAGGGGAACAAGACGCGGCTCGTCCCGCTCGGGAACAAGGCGCGCGAGGCGCTGGAGGCGTACCTGCGCACGGAACGCCCCCGGCTGGTGAAACGCCGCACGGGGAGCGAAATTTTTCTCTCCGTCCGCGGAGGGGCGCTGACTGCCGCGCGCTGCTGGCAGATCCTCAAGGAGCGGGCGAAAAGCGCGGGGCTGGAACAGAACATCTATCCGCACCTGCTGCGGCACTCCTTCGCCACGCACCTGCTCGGCAACGGGGCCGATCTGCGGCTCATCCAGGAGATGCTCGGGCACGCCGACATCTCCACCACGCAGATCTACACGCACGTGGACCAGACGCGGCTCAAGGGCGTGCACCGCAAGTTTCACCCGAGGGCGTAGCCCTCCGCCACGTCGCCGACAGCCGTGCGAATCCCGTTTGCATCCCCGGAGCAGGTTTGCTATGCCGTGCTCGCACGGATTGTTTCCCATTTTGCCGCTTTGAGGGAAAATCTATCCCCGAAATTTCCGAACCCGCTTTCCCGCCCCGCTTTTCAAACCCGTTATCCGACTTCCTGACCCATGAGCATCTCCTTGAATTCGTTGCAGTGTGATCTTCTCGTGGCCGGAGGCGGCCCCGCCGGGGTGCCGTGCGCGCTGGCGGCGGCGCGGCGGGGCGCGAAGGTCATTCTAGTCCAGGATCGCCCGGTGCTCGGCGGCAACGCTTCGAGCGAAATCCGGATGCACATCGTCGGCGCAAACTGCCACGGACAGCGCGGGACGGAACTGGAAGTGGAAGCCCGCGAGGGGGGCATCATCGAGGAAATCCGGCTCGAAACGGCGGTGCAAAACCCGCAGCGGTGCGCGAACATTCTCGATCTGGTGCTCTTTAACCTCTGCCGCCGCGAGCCGAACCTCACGCTGCTGCTCAACACCACCGTCGTTGGCGCCACCACGAACGCGCAGGGCGCCATCGAGAGCGTGCGCGCGGTGCGGGAGTCCACGGAGGAGCATTTCGAGATCGCCGCCACCCTCTTCGTGGACTGCACGGGGGATGGGCGGCTCGGCGTGGAGGCGGGCGCGGAGTACCGGCGCGGGCGCGAGGCGAAGTCCGAATTTGGCGAGAGCCTCGCCCAGGAGAAGGCGGACCGCTACAGCCTCGGCTCCTCGCTCCTTTTCACCGCGCGCAAGCACGACCGGCCGATGCCGTTCATCGCCCCGCCGTGGGTCCGCAAGATCACCGCCTCCGACCTGAAGCTGCGCCCCGCCCACGGCTTCAGCCCCGAGGGCGAGCCGACCTATGAGTACGGGCACTGGTGGCTGGAATGGGGCGGGCATCTCGACACGATCAAGGAGAACGAGGCGATCCGCGACGAACTGCTGGCGATCCTTTTCGGCGTCTGGGACCACGTGAAGAACAGCGGCGAGCATCCGCAATCCGCGAACTGGGCGATGGACTGGTTTTCCACCATCCCCGGCAAGCGCGAAAGCCGCCGTTTCATCGGCCAGTATACGCTCACGCAGAACGACGTGGAGCAGTCGCGGGCGTTCGACGACGCCATCGCCTTCGGCGGGTGGTTCATCGACACCCACCCCCCGGAGGGGTTCGACGCGCCCACGCAGGAGCCGTGCACGCAGCACTGGGTGGAGCATCTCTACGACATCCCGCTGCGGTGCTGCATCTCGCGCAATGTCCCGAACCTGATGTTCGCCGGGCGCAACCTGAGCGCCACGCATATCGCCTTCGCCTCCACGCGGGTGATGGCGACGTGCGCGGCGGTTGGGCAGGCGGTGGGCGTTGCGGCGGCGTACGCGCTGGAAAACGGGATCGCAGCAAACGCCCTGGCGGCCTCGCCGGAGGCGATGGAGACGATCCAGCAACGCCTGCTCCGGGACGATCTCTATCTCATTGGCCGGACCAACTGCGACCCCGCCGATCTCGCCCGCCGGGCGACGGTCTCGGCCTCCAGCGAAAAGCCGGGGGCGGAAGCGCGGCTGGTCCTCTCCGGGCAGACCCGCGCCGTCCACGGGCAAGGCGGTGCGCCCTTCGATCGCGCCGCTCCGGGCCTGCACCGCTGGATGAGCGCACCGCTGAAAGCTTCCGGCGGATATGATGCCGACACACCGTGGATCGAACTTGCCTGGCCAGAGCCGATCCAGCCGTCGGAAATCGTCCTCGTCTTCGACACCGGGCTGCACCGCGAACTGATCCTTTCGCCCTCCGACGCGTGCCAGCAGAAATCAATCTGGGGACCGCAGCCCGAGACGGTGAAGGACTACCGCATCCGGGTCCGGGATGCCGAAGGGGCATGGCGGACGGCGCACGAGATCACCGGCAACTACCAGAGGCAGTGCTCGCACTTGCTGGAAGCGGCAGGCGGCGTAACCGCCCTGCGCGTGGAGGTCGCCGCCACGCACGGCGTGCCGGAAGCGCGCCTCTGCGAGATTCGCGTCTACTGATCCCAAATCTTTTGCAGGCAGACGATGCGCCTCCGTGCCTCCGTGAGATCCAAAATCTTTTCGGACTGAATTGAAACGATAAGAACGGGGGGCCCTCCGGGGCTGTTTCACGAAAAAAGCCCGGCACCACGCTTTTGGCGCGGTGCCGGGCTGGATCAAGAACCCCCCGCTTTACACAAGTGGGGAGAGGGTTGCCCCCGCGCGGTTATGCCACGCGGCAGGTAAAACGGCGACGGCGCGCCAGCGCGAGCAGGCCAAGGCCGCCCGCCAGGAGCGCCCAGGTGGACGGCTCGGGGATCATGATTCCCTGGAGGGCCATCCCGCTATCCACGTTGGAGAAATCCCACGCGAAGTAGTTCCCGCCGGAAATCTCCGGGTTGAGCGAGAGCAGCAGTTCGTAATCGCCCTCGCCCGCCTCCCAGGCAACTCCGGCTGCCGTCAGCGCGTCGGTGAAGTTCGAGAGCGTGCCGCCGGTGATGTCGAGCGAGAGGGTGAGCGGGCTTTCCAGGTCGATGTTCGCCAGGTCCACGAAGCCGTAGCTCGCCGGGTCGAAGGCGAGGGCGTCGTTTACCACGCTCCCGTCCAGCATCCCCTGGTTGGCGGCGTCGGTCAGCGTCACCACCAGGGAATCCGTTGTGTCGCCATCCTCGATGCTCTCGGTCCAGAGCTTCGCCGTTTCCCCGTTGAAGTCCTCGGCGTTGGCGAAATCCTGGCCGGCCGAAATCGTCGGCACGGTAAACAACGTCAGCGCATTGGTCCCGCTGAGCATCACGCCGTCTTGCAGGTCCATCTTGAGATTACCGGTACGGAGCTGGCCCGCCTGGCCGACCCCGTCCGTCGTGAAATTCACGGTAGTGATGTGATTGGCGCCGTTATCCGCCGTGAACCACCACGTCTGATTGCTGCCGCTGTACTTGAATCCATCCAGGCTGATATTCGTGGCCTTGGAGCCAATCACATGCACCGTTGCACCCGCCTTGCCTGAACCGGTATTGAACTGAAAACCCGCGACGTTGTTGTCCTCCGAATCGACGGTGAACGAACCGCCGCTGATCTCCAGCGTACCCCCGTCACTGACGGTCACGCTGGCGCCCGCCGACGAAACGCTGCGGCTCAGCGCCGTGGCTCCGCCGGTCTGGGTGAAACGGCCCACGTCGGAAGTGGCGCTGTCTTTGACGCCGATCTCCATGATACGACCGCTATACGTCCCGCCCTGCATTTCGAAAACGCTCTGTTGCCAAACCCGGAGTCCGGCCGCGGAAGTCGCACCGAGGTTCGTGACGGCCGTTTGCGTGCCGCTGCCCGATCCGTTTTTGAGCACGAACCAGCCGCCGGATAGCGTTAATGCTCCCCCGGTATCCACGAAGATTCCGTGGGAACTTGCCGGGGTCGTGACCGAGAGGCCGCTCGCGTTGGTGGCTGTCAGCGAACCGCCATTGGCGATGTACAATCCGTTTCCCGCAGTGGAGCCCGAAAGATTGAAACTCAAAACGGTCACAGCGCTGTCGAGATAAGCCGTCCCCTGGTTGAGATTCACCGTATCGCCGCTCGCGGGGGCCGTGCCGCCGTCCCAGTTACCGCCCACTCCACCCAGAGTCCAGTTCTGGGTCGTCGAGTCGGGCAACCACGTCGTATCCGTGTTGCTCCAGTTTTTGGTCGCTGCCTGGCTGGCCGTGACGGTTAGCAGACCGGCTGCTGCCGCGAGTAAAAAGTGCGGGAGCCGGAATGCCGGTTTGGCCCGATTTGCCTTGCGGAGGGGCCGAAAGGCCGCCGCCGTGATTTCCATGGGAGATGGATTGGTTTTCATCGGTTTAAGTTTCTGGTTAGGGATTTCTCTCTGGTTGGTTTTTCTTTGAAGCCGGAGCCTGCAAAATCAAGGTCCGTTACGCGGGGGGATGACGTTTGCGGCGCTCCAAAAGGGCTCGTTCTGCTTGTTTTTTTGGATGTGGGAATTGCACCGAAGCACTCTGAACCGACAATAGGATGCTCCGTTGGGGAAAAAGCCACAAGGCCACTTTGCGTCTAAATCCTGTCCTTTTGCGTCACTTCGAAGGAGGCGATAAAATGAACCGGAAAGGCTCCGGATTGGTTGGGTTTACTGCTGTTCCCAAAATTCCCACGTTCTGTCCGCCACGACGGGCGAGATCGTCTCGCCGGAAAGGGCGCCAATCTTCATGCCCGCCGTGTTCGGCCCGGCTTCGTCAGGGGTGTAGCGATAGCCGACGTAGTTTCCTTTCGGCAGGCCGGAGAGGTGGAAGGTGTGCGCGCCAAAGCTCCGGTTGGCGAGCACCACGGTCACTTTTCCGTCCGGCTTTCTGAACGCGAAAACCCGGAGGTCGGGGTCGAACTTACCGTTCTTGATGGCGAGCGCCGTGCAGTCCCACGGCATGTGGCGCAGGAAGCTCCCGACGGCGTTCCAGTTGTACGGGTTCCAGCTCCAGTGGCCCGGTTTGAGTCCCTTGTATTTGGCGTCGTGCTCCGGGTCGGCGTCGTCGATCGGTCTCCAGAAGCCGAGTGAATAGCCGCTCGCCTCGGCGTTTTTGTAAGGCTTGAGCGCGTGAATCCAGAACCACGTCGGCGATTCGGCGCGCTGGAACCAGTTCATGATACAGAGCACGGTATTCATGCACCGGTCGGGCGAAGCCGGCCCATTCAGGTACTCGTACTCGTTCTGAAAGAGCGGTTTGGTTTCTTTCGGATCTTTTCTCGGAACGCGGTTCGCGTCGAAGCCGACCTGATGAATGACGAGGGCATCCACCAGCTTCGCCTTTTCGGGGTCCTTGAGCACCGGCTTGATGAATTCCAGGTTGATGGAGGTGTCCGCGATGATCCAGATCTTCGGGTCGAACGTGCGGACCGCCTGGGCGAGGGCGTTGAAGACCTGCGCGTATTCCTCGGGGGAGCGGTACCAGCAGCTCGGGTAGGTGCTCTGGTTGTATTTCGGCTCGTTTTGCAGTCCCCACATGGAAACGGGTACGCCGTGGTCGCGGAGATACCGAATGTTGGCGACGTTGGCCTCGGCGAAGTCCGCCAGGAAGCGCGCCGTGTCGCCGTGGTAATCCGGGTCATTGGCAAAATCCTCGCCGAAACACCGGATCACATTCTCTTTCTTGGGAGTTTTGTTTGCCCCTCCGATATACTGCCGGTTCGCCTTCCAGAAGGGCGCGGGCGACCAGTATTCCAGGGAAACCCCTTCAATCCCCGCTTTGGAGATCATCTCTTTAAGCTCATCCATCTGCTCGGGCCAGCGGCCTTGCAGATGCTTTTCCTCCGCGTCGAGTCCACGCCAGTAGAGGCCCCCGGCGAGGCGGCAGTAGCGGAAGCCCTTGAGCATCTCTTTGTAGAAACGCTGGCGCTCCGAGGGGACCAGATCGTGCGGCACGCTGGTGGTGGCTTCGCTGATGCCTTTGTTGCCCGACTCGATGGAGTCCGACTGGATTTCGAAACCAAGGCCCTTGATGACTTGCCTGGGCTGGTCGGGGAAGATCGTGTAATTGCCTTCCGGCTCCGCCGGTTTCTCGCGGGCGGGGCGTTCCACGGGGTAATACGCTTGCGCGCCGATGGGGCACAGCGAGGCGGCGAGAACTCCCGCGGCGGCCCAGGCTAGTTTGTTCTTTTTCATAAGGAAATTGCGTTATTGTTTGCCCTTCTCTACTTCCAGACATACTGCGCGCCCGCAGCCGGTTTGATGTCGCGCACGGCGTCCCCGTAGCGGACCTTGCACGGGTTGCCATTGAGGGAGCGGATCGTCGCCGAGGTGAGGCGGCCTTCTTTCCATGCCAGATCGACGACGAAACCGCCGCGCGCCCGCAGGCCGCGCACGCTCCCTTGGGGCCAGGCATCGGGGAGCGCGGGAAGCAGATGCAACACCCGCTTGCCTTCCTGCTCGATGTGGCTTTGCAGCAGCATCTCCGCGATGCCGGAAGTGAAGCCGAAGTTCCCGTCGATCTGGAAGGGCGGGTGCGTGTCGAAGAGATTCTTAAGCATGCTTTCCTTCATCAGCCCCGTGGCGAGCTTGTAAGCGCGGTTGCCGTCATGCATCCGCGCCCAGAGATTGATCTTCCACGCCTTGCTCCATCCCGTCGCGCCGTCTCCGCGGGCGTTGAGCGAAACCCTCGCGGCTTCGGCGAGTTCGGGCGTCGTCAGCGGGCTGATCTGCCGCCCGGGGCAGAGGGCAAAGAGGTGCGAAAGGTGCCGGTGCGCGTTTCTCGGTTCGTCCACGTCTTCCATCCATTCCTGGATCTGCCCCCATTTGCCGATCTTCGGCCCGAGCAGGCGATCCCGCATGGCGGTGACTTTCGCACGGTAGCCGGCATCAACGCCGAGCACCGTGGAGGCTTCGACGAAGTTGTTGAAGAGATCCCAGACGATCTGCTGATCGTAGGAAACGCCCGGCAACGGCGTGCGATCGCCATTGTAGATAACGATTTTGCCATTTCTCAGAACCGGCCCCTGTTCGGGCGACCAGCCGTCGGGGGTGATGAGCGTGCCGTTTGGCCCCTCCACAAGCCGGTCCTCCCAGAACTCGACGATCTCCTTCATCGCCGGGTAAGCCACGGTGCGCAGGAATTCCTTGTCTTGCGTGAACGCATAGTGTTCCCAGAAATGCTGCATCAGCCACGCGCTCTGTGGCCGGTGCACGGCCCAACGCGAACTGCCGCCGAACGGGTTGGTCGTGCTGTAGGAAGACCAGCCACGCCCCTTGGCCGGTTTGATTTTCTCATCCTCGGTTTTCCGGTAGACCGTGGCCATGTTCTGCACCCACTTGAGAAGCGGCTCGACGCACTCGGAGAGCGCCGTCGGCTCGGCGGGCCAGTAGTTCATTTCCAGGTTGATGTCCGCCGTGTAGCCGGAATACCAGGTGGGGTTCAGTTTATCGTTCCAGATGCCTTGCAGGTTCGCGGGCAACCCGCCGGGGCGGGAACTGCTGATGAGCAGGTAGCGGCCATACTGGAAGAGCAGCGCGTCGAAGGCGGCGTCTCCTCCGGCGTCTCCCTTGCGCGCTTTGCACGCCTTGAGCCGGGCATCCGTGGGCTGGTCCTTGGGAACGGGGCCGAGATCGAGCGCCACCCGGTTGAACAACGCCTGGTAGTCGGCGACGTGCGCCGCGCGGAGCTGCTCGAACGATTTCTTTGCGGCGGCTTCCAGGCGACCAACCACGCGCTCGTGCGGCGCTTCCCCCATCCACCCCTTCTCCGGGTCGTTCACGAACGACGTTCCGGCAGCCAGCAGCAGCGTGACGCTGTTGGCCCCGGTGACGGTGATCTGGTCGTTTTCCACCGCAATCTGGCCGCCATCGTGCAACACGCGCAGCCGCGCCTCATACTCCATCTTATTGGGGAGCTTGCCCACTGAGGCGATCGTGTCGCCCTCGGCGCTGATCTGCGCCTTGTGCGCGTCGGTCAGGC
>CAZYVL010000050.1:0-3451 GCA_964651005.1 uncultured Chthoniobacteraceae bacterium
CCTTTTGTGGTATGCAGGGGGTTCTCTCCAATGGAGCCTCAGACCATCCAGCCTCTTAAAGACACCCAAAACGAGCCGGACTTCCGGCAGATCGCCATCGACCGCGTGGGGGTGAAAAGCCTCCGCTTCCCCATCCAGGTCCGTGACAAGGCGCACGCGCTCCAGAGCACGGTGGCCCATGTCGCGCTCACCGTGGAGCTGCCGCATCACTACAAGGGGACGCACATGAGCCGCTTTATCGAGGTGCTCAACGAACATGGCCGGGTGCTCCACGTGGACAACATCCGCGAAATCCTCGTCCGCCTGCGCAAAAAGCTCCATTGCGAGACCGCGCATGTCGATTTCGAGTTCCCGTTCTTCCTGGAAAAGCACGCCCCGGCCACGGGCGCGGTCGGGCTGATGGATTACACCGTGCGTTTCTCCGCAACCATCGACGCGAACGGCTCCGATTTCATTTTGACCGTGATCGTGCCGGTAACCACCCTCTGCCCCTGCTCCAGGGCGATCAGCCGCTTCGGCGCGCACAACCAGCGCGGGCAGGTCACTTATTCCGTGCGGTTCCACAAGCCGATCTGGATCGAGGATCTCATCCAGCTCGTGGAAGGGTGCGCGAGCAGCGAGCTTTACTCGCTTCTCAAGCGCCCCGACGAGAAGGTGGTGACGGAACGCGCCTACGAGAACCCCGTCTTCGTGGAAGACCTCGTGCGCAATGTCGCCGCCCGTTCCAACCAGGAGCCGAATATCCGCTGGTACCGGGTGGAGGCGGAAAACTTCGAGTCCATTCACAACCACAACGCCTACGCCATGCTGGAAAAGAGCCGCGCTTGAGGAGGGCGTGCTTCCCGGCGGACGCCGCAAAAACGACGATGCTCCACCGCCTTTTCATCACCGGGATCGTCTTTTTCTGGCTGCTGATGACCGGGGCGCTGGTGCAGGTCTGGCTCGACCCGGCTTCGAGCGAAGTCCTGGCCGTCCCGGTGGAGCATGTCGTGCGGCAGATCTTTGCGCACGAACAACCTTCGAGCCTCTCCATCTTGCAGGGGGGGCAGCGGATCGGTACGCTGACGCTGCGGCCGCGCCACTTCGATGCGGAGGGCGTCTGTTCGGTGGACTTCAGCGGCAATGTGATGATCGCGTTCCCGTTCCTGCCCAAACAGACGTTCGTCTGGCGCGGCAGCGCGCGGATGAGCCAGAGCTTTACGCTGCGCAATCTCCGGCTGCACATCGACGCCCCGGGCCAGAAGGCGACGACCGATCTGGAGATCGACCCGGGCCAGAACCGCGCCCTCTGTAGCGTGCGGCAGCGGGACGGGGAGCCGGTGGTGACGGAGATCCCCCTCGACCCGAAGGGAGCCGGGAAGGCGCTGGAGACGCTCGGGGTCGATCCCGCCGTGGTCGAACAGATCGCCGTCGGCGCGAAAGGCGGCTCGACCCCCTTCGGCCCCTTGAGCGTCACCGCCCGGCAGTCGGAAACCGAGATCGAGGGGGAACGCATCCAGAGCTACCAGGTGGCGGCGCGCCAGAACGATTCTCCGCTCATCGAGGCGGACATCAGCCATCTCGGCCAGATCCTTGGCATCAAGACGATCTTCGGCTTCACTTTCGCCCCCGAAAATTGACTGCAAATTGACTGCAAATTGACCCTCCCCCCGTGATCCAGACCCACTCCCTTTGCAAGCACTTCGGCGATTTGCGCGCCGTCGAGAACCTGAACCTCGACATCCCGCAGGGGGAGTTTTTCGCCTTCCTCGGGCCGAACGCCGCCGGGAAGACGACTACCATCAAGATGCTCGCGGGGCTGCTGCGGCCCACCTCGGGGCATTGCCTCGTCGGCGGGTTCCATGTGCAGAACGAGCCGGAAGCCGCCAAGGCGCAGATGGCGTACGTGCCCGATTTTCCGTTCCTCTACGACAAGCTCACCTCGCGGGAGTTCATGCAGTTCACCGGCGATCTCTTCAAGATCGAGCGGCGCGAGGCGGCCCGGCGCACCGACGCGCTCTTCGAACAGTTTCACCTGGATGATTACCGCAACGAACTGACCGAAAACCTGAGCCACGGCACGCGGCAGCGCCTTGTGATCTCCTCCGCCCTGCTGCACAACCCGCGCGCCATCATCATCGACGAGCCGATGATCGGCCTCGACCCGCAGCACGCCCGCGTGGTGAAGGACGAACTCAAGGCCCGCAGCCGCGCCGGAACGACGATTTTCCTCTCCACGCACACCTTGAACGTCGCGGAGGAGATCGCCGACCGGATCGGCATCATCCATCACGGCTGCCTGATCGCGGGCGGCTCCGTGGACGAACTTCGGAGCAAGGCCGAGCAATCCGGCGATCTGGAGCACGTTTTTCTCGCGCTCATCGACACCGAAGCGGCAGCTCGCGAACGCCGGGGCGCGTGAATCGGGGAGGTGGCGGGCCTCCGGCGGGCTACGCCAGCAATTCCTCCTGGAGCCGCCTGATGAGCCGGCGCAGCCGCGTCGGCACGGAGAGTTCCTCCAGAAGCTGCTGCCGGGCGGAGAGATCGCGGATGAAGGTGTGGGAAACGATGTCGGCGAGCGCGGAGGGGTCGTCGATGGAGGCGAGCTGTTTCTCGACCGGCGTGGGGACGCTCGCGCCCTGGTCCTTGAGCGCGCTGCAAAGCTCCAGCACCTTTGCGGAGAGCGCGTCGGTCTCCGGGCTGGCCGTTGGCTCGTTGGGCAGCGGCACCAGATGCGCCATGCGGAAGGGGCGGCGCTTTGCCCAACCGGTCAACTGCACGCGGACCAACCCCTGGAGCACCAGGTTGTAAACGCCATCCTCCCGCTGCACGCAGGCGCGGATCAACCCGATCCCGGCGGTTTCGTGGATCTCCTCGTCTGCCGCGCTCTTGGCGCCCGGGCCCGGCTTCCTCAGTGCGATGCAGAACATCCGCTCGTGCTCCAGCGCGTACGCCACCATTTTGCGGTAGCGCGGCTCGTACACGGTGATCGGCAGCAGCGCGAACGGCAGAAGCAGCGCGTCGGGCAGCGTCATCACCGGGGCGGTTTCCGGAAATGGAAAGGCGTTGAAGTTCAAAACGGTCGGGGGAGAAAAAAGGGCCTTGAGACTATAATGGGTACCGGATGCGGGGCCGGATCTGGATGCGACGGACGGCATCCAGAGAGTTGAGACAGAATAGACCGGTTTTGGTTCAACCGCGATCCAGAGTGAAATTGGCCGTTCTCTCCCGCTTTTCGCTCGCTTTTCGCCCCCCGCAAGCCGAAGCGTTTCCCTGCGTTCATTCTTCTAATCCCATGTCTGCCCTTTCCGATCCGTCGCCGGAGTTCGAGATCGTGACGCTACCCAGCGGCGAACGGAGCATCCGCTCGTGCCGCTACGGTGAGACGATGCACGTCGGCTCCGGGCCACGCGGCGAGGCGATGGCGTTGCATGTCGGGCAGCAGCGGCTCGAAACGCGTCTGCGCGAGGCT
>CAZYVL010000050.1:3551-16949 GCA_964651005.1 uncultured Chthoniobacteraceae bacterium
GGCGATGGCGTTGCATGTCGGGCAGCAGCGGCTCGAAACGCGTCTGCGCGAGGCTGCGGCGGGGGCAGCGGTGGCGGCGGATGGCCCGGGCGCTTCCGGGGAGTTCGTGATCTGGGATGTCGGTCTTGGCCCGGCGGGGAATGCCGTTGCCGCGCTGGAGACGCTGAAGGGGCTGACGGCGCAGATGGCGCAAACGGGCGGGCGGGTATCCGTGGCGCTCCACAGCTTCGAAGTCTCCACGGCGATCCTGGAGTTCGCCCTTCGCCATGCTCCCGCGCTCGGCGATCTGGCGGGATGGGAACACGCCATCACCGAACTGCTGGCAACCGGGGCGTGCGCTCCCCTGCCCCATGTCCGCTGGCAGCTCCACCGGGGGCCGTTCGCCTCCTGCCTCGGCGCGGTTCCGCCCCCAGCGGCGGTGTTTCACGATCCGTATTCCCCCCCGAAAAACCCCGACATGTGGAGCGTGGAACTCTTCCATGCCATGCGCGCGCGGACGCTCGAACCGGGCGCGCCGCCGTGCCTCCTGACATGCTACAGCCGTTCCACGGCGATCCGCGTGACGCTGGCGCTCGCCGGGTGGTTCGTCGGCGTCGGCCTCCCCACGGGCGAAAAGGCGGAAACGACCGTTGCTGCCAGCCGGATGGAGCTGCTGGAAAAACCGCTTGGCGGCGACTGGCTGCGGCGGGTGCGCGCTTCCACGAACGCGGCACCGCTCCGGGGCGGTGTTTATGCGCCCGGCCCGATTGCTGCGGGGGATTTGGAACGGCTGGAAGCGTTGCCGCAATTCTTGGACTCACGCGAAGACGCGAAGGCGCGAAGGATGGGCGAAGAGCCAGCTTGGGGCATCCCAGGCGCCAAACCTCAAAGCTGATGGACTGGATGAAAACCGAGGCGGGGCGCTTCAGGATTTCCCAAGATACATTCCCGCCACATACAAAAAAACAGCCAGGAATATTCTCCAGTCGAGCGTCGAATCAAAACCCAAAAAAAGACAGGTAATATAATATAGAGGCAACCAGAGGGTCTGGAATAAAACCGGCCAGATTCTGCTGTTCTTCAATGCACCCTTCCTTGAGAAACCCAATAAATATCCAAATATCAGAAAAATAGCGCCCAAGATGATCTGTCTTGTCATGGGTCTGTTTGAAATCAAAGCGTGACGCCTTTGGAAAGGCAACCTGTTTTACTCCGGACGGTTCCGAAGCTGGAGGCATTCTCTCGCGAACTTTTCGCAAACTTCCTCATACGGCTCCGGGGACTCAAACATGAAATGGATGTCTTCCGGCAAGTAATCCGGCTGGCGCTCCAGCACAACGCCAGTCCAGTGCCCCAGATTTTCCTTTGACCATTCGATCAATGGAGATCGGATATTCAAAGAGATGCTGCGCGGGATCAGGCAGGCATCTACGGCATCGTCGAGATGCCAATGATTATCAAGGCCTTCATCCGTATCGCCCGCAACCCGGGTTACGAGGTCGGCCAAGTGCTGATAACCACGATCATTCCCGCAAATCACAACCTCCATATTGGCCGATCCATTCACAAAGACCGGGCGCTCGATGATTCTCAAGTGCGCTTCATCAGCGCCCATATTGTTCGATGGAACGACAACAACCCGCATACTGTTGGACGCGAGATCGATTTCATCAAGATGAACATTCCCCACCGAAGACCTTGCCGCATTTAGGCAATCAGACAGATACCGAAACCCGCCAACATCCCCAAACACCAACACCTCTGTTTTCCGGTCATAATACTCCCACGACTGTGTGCCAGTGGTTGAGCGGATGAAGAAGATATTTTTCATTCTGACAATCTTCAAGAGAACCTGTTTCGCCTTTGTTTCGGAGGCAGCCGCCTTGTGTGGAGCACCGCATCCAGCCGATCCGCTGTCATCCTTTGCGCCACCTCTGCTTGGTGCGTTCCAGCAATTTTTTCAACGGCCCTTTGGACCCTTTTGTCTTTGCGATCTCCGAAGTAACGCGCAGGAAAAGGGAATCGCTGTCCGCTCCGGCGGCACTGTCCACTTCAATCCTGATGCCGCGCCTCGCCGCGAAACCGAGGATTGCCTCGTTGAGTTGATCCGGATTCGCCGCGCGGGGGGGAGGCTCCAGCTTGAGCCAAAGCGGATTTTGAACCTTCAAGTCCAGCGGTAAGCCCGTTCTGTCCCATGCTTCGTATTCCCTGTTTTCCACATCAATGGCTTCAAGCTCCCTTTGCATTGCTTCCACGGAGCCGAACCGGGAAACCTCGCCGTCATCCTTGGCTCGGACAAAGACTGGAAAGAGGATCTCCATCGAAATCTCCCCTGCTTCGCATTGAAACGGCCCCGCGTGGCTCCTATTCCACGAACTCCAGCTCCACCGGCGCGGGGATCAGGCCCCGTTCGGCGGCGCGGCCCAGGAAGAGCCGGATCGCCTCGCGGCCCGCTTCGCCGTAGTCGAGTGTGTAGTCGTTGACGTACATGCCGATGAAACGGTCGGCGAGTGTCGTATCCATGTCGCGCGCGAGCGGCATGGAGTGCTCCACTCCCGCCGCGCGGTGCTCCAGCCCGTAGCGGACGCTCTCGCGCAGGATGTCGGAGAGTTTCCGGCGGGTTTCCGGGGCGATGTCCTTGCGGATGACGTTCCCGCCGAGCGGGAGCGGCAGGCCGGTCTCCGCTTTCCACCACTCGCCCATGTCGCGGATTTTCAGGAACCCGTCGCGCGCGTAGGTGAGCTGCCCTTCGTGGATAATCAGGCCGACGGGGCTTTCCCCCCGGCGTACGTGGCCAAAAATCTCGTCAAACGGTACGACGACCGTTTCGGCTTCCAGCTCGCCGAGGTAGAGCCGCAGGGCGAGGTAGGCGCTTGTCATCTTCCCCGGGATGGCGATCCGCTTGCCGCGCAGCCACGCCCGGATCGCGTCGTCGTCCGCGTCTTCGGGCAGTCCGGCGCGCGAGGAGGCGATCAGCATTGGCCCGTAGCCGTCGCCCATGCTCGCGCCGCACGGCAGCAGGGCGTACCGGTCCAGAACGGAGGCGTAGGCGTGGATGGAGATGGCGGAAATGTGGAGTTCCCCCCGGGTGGCCCTCTCGTTGAGGGTTTGGATGTCCTGAAGGATGTGCTCGAAGCGGAAACCGCAGAGGTCGATCTTTTCCCGCGCCATGGCGTAGAACATGAAGGCGTCATCGGGATCGGGAGAATGGCCGAGGGTGAAGGTCTGCGGTGTGGACATAGGTGCAAAAAGGGATAGTCCAAGGGCCAGGACGTGACAATGCCCATCTCTCCGGGGAGGCGGGCGCGCTTCTGGAGAGGAGGGAAAATCGGCATCCCGCCGCGTGCGGCCCCTTTCCGGCGCGGGCGCGCGGCGCATACTGAGGGGATGAAGAAGAAGCAGGAAACGATGCCGCCGGAGCGCGAAGCCGCCGCCGCCCTCCCCGGGCTGGAACCCGAGGCGGGCGAACGGGGCGAAATAACGGTTTTGGCGCCCCGGCCGGGGCAGCACTACGGGGCGCTCTCTCCAGAGGTGAGCCGCGCGCGCCAGCGGCTGATCTGCGGGCGGCTTTTGAGGAAGTGGGTGCCGATCGCCACGGCGAAAGCCCTCGCGCTGCGGAAGGAAAACCGCGGCAAGCCGGTGCTCGACGAGGAGCCGCTGGAAGCGGGGCTGAAGGCGGGGGCGTTCGTGCTGAAGGTGCTGGAGCGCCTGGCGCGGCTCGACGGCCTCGACGCCGCCGAAAAACGGGAGGTGACGCTGGGCGAAACCGCCGATCCGCTCGAACTCGCCCGGCGCGTGGAGGCGGTCAGCCCGGTGCTGGCGGAGCGATTGAAGCTGCCCCCCGTTTGACACCTGGCACAACTCCGGCTTATCTCTGGTGTTTCTCCTCCATGATGAAGCCCCCAATGGTTCTGGTTTTGGTTTTGGTTTCGGTTTTGGCCCTGCCCCTTCTGCTCTTTCCCGCCGCCTTGTTTGCGGATGCGGGCGGGGCAGCGCGGCCTGCGACCGAGGCCGCCTCTTCCTCGTCCCTTCCGGCGGCGATTCCGCTGACGCGCTACCAGGCGATGATCGAGAAATCGCCGTTCGCCCCGGCCACGCCGGTCGCCCCGCCGCCGGTGGAAGTGCCCTCCTTCGCCAAGGATTTTTACGTCACCGGGATTGCCCAGCTCGGCTCCAAGCCGTTCGTCACGATCTCCTCCCGGGATCGCCAGAAGACTTTCGCGCTGAAGGAGGGGGAGTCGTTCGAGGGGATGACGCTCACCAAGGTGGAATGGGCCCCGGAAGTGGGCAGGAGCAAGGTGACGCTGAAGAAGGGGGGCGATTCCGGCGTCATCACGTTTGACCAGATCGCCATGCAGCCCATCACGCCTCCCAAACCCGCATCGGGACGGGACCGCCGTGTTCCGGGCGTGACCGTGGCGGGCAGGACAGGCACCGACCGTTCTTCGGACGACAACGGACGCGGCAGCGCCGCATGGCAGGAGCGCCGCCGCGCCTGGATGGACGCCTACCGTAACCGGCAGGGGGCGTCCAACGCGCAAGGGGGCACGCTCCCCCAGCGGCACGGGAGGGACGGAGGCGAGCACCACCGCCGCCCCGCCGTCATCCCGGCTGTTCCGCAACAGTAGAGACGCGTAGAGGCTCGCTGCCTCCGCCTTCTCCTTCCGAAATTACGCCCCCTGGTCGCGCTCGCTCATGGCCGCTTGCGCGCGGAGCAGGTCGTGCAGGGTGAGGATCGCGAGCACGGGCCCCTCCGGCGCGGGCGCGACGACGACGATGCCCGAGGCCGAGTCGATGATCCGTTTCTGGCAGGCGCGGATGGAATCGCCCGGCAGGCAAACCACCGCCGGGTGGAGGCGTGGGGCGCGCCCTTCGGCAAGCGCCGCCTCGAGTTCGCCGCGCGAGGCCACTCCTTTGAGCCGCCCTCCTTCCAGCACCGGGTATTCGCGGTAGGGATGGCGGCGGAGCAGTTCGCGCAGCGAGGCTTCGCAAAAATCTTCGACAACCGCCGGGTCGAAGCTTGCGACGGCGGAGACGGGGAGATTCTGCCAGCTCTGGAGATCGCGCGGGGGGATGAGTTTTTCCAGCCGGTGGCCATCCTGGAGGAGAACCCCTTCGTAGAAGTTCTCGTGGTTCATCTTCCGCGCGATGGCCTGGCTGACTAGCCCCGCGATCATCAACCCCGGGACGAGGGCGAACTGGTGTGTCATCTCAAAGATGATGAGGATGGCGGTGACAGGGGCTTGCACGACTGCGCCGAGGCACGCGCTCATCCCGCCGACGGCGAGCAGGATGCGGCCCGCCGGGGTGAGGTCCAGGAAGAGCGACCCGAAGGCCGCCACGCAGATCCCGCACATCGCCCCGAAAAAGAGGTTCGGCGAGAAAATGCCGCCGCACCCGCCCAGGCCGTAGCAGACAGTCGTGGCGAAGAACTTCCCCACCAGCAGCACGAGGGCGATTTTCCAGCCGATGCCGTCGGTGAGCGCGGAGGAGAGATCGTCGTAGCCGAGGGAAAAGATCCCGAGTTTGCCGCTCCAGGCGAACACGGCGAGGCCGATGGCCCACGTGGTCAGGCCGCCCCCGACGGGGAGCAGCCAGCGCGGCACGGCGCGGAAGCCGCGCGCCTTCTGCCGCAGCGTGAGGCAGCCGCGCTGGAAAAAGACCCCGGCCAGCGCGGCGAACGCGGCGGCCAGCGGCATCAGCAGATAGGCGCGCCAGGTCGGCTCCCCGATCGCGGCCAGCCCGAACGCGGGCTGCGGGCCGATCAGCGCGTGGACCACGAACGCACCGATCACCGCCGCGAGAAGCACCCCGCCCAGAAAGCGGCTGTTCAAGTCCCCGATGATCTCTTCGAGCACGAAGGCGACCGACGCCAGCGGGGCGTTGAACGCGGCGGCGAGGCCCGCAGCGGAACCGGCGGCGTTTGCCGCGCGGCGGTTCTGCTTCGCCACGCCGAGGAACCCGGCCAGCGAGGAACCGACCCCGCTCCCCATCTGGACGGAGGGCCCCTCGCGCCCGAGGCTTTGCCCGCCGCCGATGCAGATCGCCCCGGCGACGAATTTGATCCACGCGATTCGCCGGGGCGTGTAGCCAAACTCTTTCCAGAAGGAGAGCTTGGCCTCGGGAATGCCGCTCCCTGCCGCCTGGGGGCAGAACGAATAGAGCAGCCACCCCGTCAGGAGCGAAGCGCCCGTGATCGCCAGAAAGCTGATGAGGGCAAAGCGCCCAAAGGAGCCGTGGGAGGGGGCGACGTAAATCCAGCGGTAGATCGCGTTGATGGCGAACTGGAAGCCGACTGAAAGCAGGCTGGCTCCAAGTCCGAAGAGACAAGCGGTAAAGAGAGGCCGTGCCTTCCCGTGAACGTGCCGGAATTGCTCCCCGAGTGTTTGCTGCATGATTTCCGGGATCATAGAAGGCGAAGGGCGCGAGGTAAAGCCGCGGCCATGCGCGCCCACTTTGCCCGCGCCGAGGCGTGCGGTTTCTGCGGTTTTGTTTTCGTGGTTTTGTTTGCCGGGCGGGCGGGAGGCGGTTATTTTGCGGCGCTTTTATGAACTCCGGCGAACCCGATTCCTCGCCCTGCTGCGCTCCGCGCGGCGGAGCCTCGGGCTGCGGCACCCCCGGAAACGCCGTTCCGGCGCAGACGACCGCGCTGGCCGAACCGTTCCGGCGCGTCACCTCCGGCGAGACGGCGGGGATGGTGCGGCTGCCGGGAGGGACGTTTCTGATGGGAACGGAGGACGCGGAAGGCTTCCCCGCCGATGGCGAAGGGCCGGTGCGCGAGGTGAGCGTCGCGCCGTTCTGGATCGACTCCTGCGCCGTAACCAACGCGCAATTCGCCCGCTTTGTCGAAGCGACCGGCTACCGCACCGACGCAGATCGCTACGGCTGGTCGTATGTGTTCCACCTGCACGTCTCGCGGAAGCTCCCCTTCGAAGGCAACCCGACGGAGGCTCCCTGGTGGCGCAAGGTGAGCCGCGCCTGCTGGCGGCGGCCCGAGGGGCCGGGGACGCAGTTTCGCGGGCGCAAGGACCACCCCGCCGCGCACATCTCCTGGAACGACGCGATGGCCTACTGCCAATGGGCCGGGAAGCGGCTGCCGACCGAGGCGGAATGGGAATACGCGGCGCGGGGCGGCCTCGTCCAGCAGCGTTACTCTTGGGGGGATGACCTCACACCCCACGGCAAACACCGCTGCAACATCTGGCAGGGCACCTTCCCGGTGCGCGACACCGCCGAGGATGGATTTGCGGGTACCTGCCCGGTCAAAAGCTATCCGCCAAACGGCTTCGGGCTGTACGAAATCACCGGGAACCTTTGGGAGTGGTGCCACGACTGGTTCTCGGCGACCTGGCACAACCCTGCCTCGGAGCGCACCCGCATCAACCCGCTCGGCCCGCCCACGGGCCAGCGCAAGGTGCAGCGCGGCGGCTCGTTCCTCTGCCACGTCTCGTATTGTAACCGCTACCGGGTCGCCGCCCGGACGGGGAACACCCCGGAGAGTTCCTCGGCCAATAGCGGCTTCCGCTGCGTGCGCGATGTCGCCCCGGGGGAGGAATCGGCGGCGCGATGAGGGGATCGGTTCCCTGGTCCAATGGGTCCAATGGGTCCAATGGGCGGGGTTGTAAGAATTTCTCTTACATCATCAGCCACTCTCCCTGACAACCGTTCCGCTTGGCGAAAACCCGAACGTCGGGACAATGAAAAGCCGAAGCGTCATTCCGGGAAACCCCGGAGGAAAAGGCGCTCCGCTTTGGATTGATCCCGATGAAGACAAAACTCCTCCTCCTCGGCCTGGGGCGCTGGGGCGCGAACCATCTGCGCGTTCTCCAGTCGCTGCCCATCGAGCTTTACGTCGCCGACCCGGATGCGGAACGGCTCGAAGCCTCGGGGCTGCCGCCGCAGCGTTGCGCCGCCGACCCGCGCACTCTCTTCGCCGCCGTGGACGCCGCCGTGGTCGTCACCCCGGCCCCGACGCATTTCGACCTCTGCTGCGAGCTGCTCTCGCTCGGGAAGGATGTCTTCGTGGAGAAGCCGATCACGGTTCATTCGCACGAGGCCCGGGAACTCTGCGAGCTGGCGGAGGAGCGCGGGCGCATTCTCCAGGTCGGCCACATCTTCCGCTTCGACCCGGCCTCGCGCTGGCTCCGCTCCGCCGTGGCGTGCGGACGCTTTGGCCGCATCAAGATGCTGCGCGGCAGCTTCAGCGGATTCAAGCGGCCCCGCTCCGACACGGGCGTTACTTACGCGGATAGCATCCATTTCGTCGATCTCTTCAATTTCCTGCTCGGGGAGCCTCCCCGGCGGGTGCACGCCGTGCTCAACGATTTCCTGGGCCGCGGCATGGATGACCAGTCGTTCCTCTCGCTCGAATACGGCAACGGCTCCGGCGCGCCGGTCTGGGCCACCGTGGAGGCGGGTTATCATCTCCCGGGGAAACTGCGCGAGGTGGTCGTCGCGGGCGAGGAACTCACCGCCGTGTGCGACTACAACGTCGCGCAATACAAGATCCGGACGGTCGAGAACCGCCACATCGCTTCGGGCGGCGGGGAGGTGCGGGCCGTTTCCGGCGCGGTCAACCAGCTTGAATTTCCACCCGAGGAGCCGCTGCGCGCGGAGCTGGCCGCCTTCCTCGACTCCATTGCGACGCGCAAACCGCCGCTCGCCGACGGCTGGGCGGGGTATGAGTCGGTGCGCGTGCTCGAAGCCGCGCTGCACTCCTCGGCGTGCGGCAACTGGACCGCCCTCGACCCGGAAGAATCGCTTTCTCCTGCATGAAAAAAATCCCGCTCTCCAAAGTCTGGATCTCCGACGCCATGCGCGAGGCGATCCACCGCGCCGTCGATTCCGGTTCGTACATCCTGGCGAAGGAGTGCGAAGCCTTCGAAGCCGAGCTGGCGGCCCATACCGGCGTGCGCCACGCGGTGCTCTGCGCCAACTGGACGGCCGGGGTGCTGCTGCTCCACAAGGCGATGGGCCTCCAGCCGGGGGATGAAGTGCTCGTCCCCTCGCACACCGCCTTCCCCTCCATCGAGCCGATGATCCATTGCGGCGCGAAGCCGGTCTTCATCGACATCGATGATACCTTCTGCCTCGATCCCGCGCTGCTGGAGGCGGCGATCACGCCGCGCACGGTCGGCATCCTGCCTGTCCATCTTTACGGGCACCCCGCCGATCTCGACCGCGTTTTGCAGGTCGCCAGGAAGCACCGCCTCTGGGTGGTGGAGGATTGCGCGCAGGCCCAGGGCGCGCTCTGGAGGGGGAACCGCGTCGGCTCCAACGCCTTTGCGGGGGCGTTCTCGTTTTTCCCTTCCAAGAACCTCGCCTGCCTGGGGGATGGCGGCTGCATCACGACCAACGACGACGCCGTGGCGGAGAAGATCCGGATGCTGCGCAACCACGGGCGCAAGGAGAAGTTCACGCACGAGTTCGTCGGCTACAATCTCCGCTTCAACGAGATCCAGGCTGCCGCCGGGCGAATCGCCCTGCGCGAGCTTGACCGGCTCAACGCGCACCGGCGCGTCGTCGCCGCCCGCTACCGCGAGCGCCTTTCGGGGGTTGTCCGCACGCCGATCACAAAGCCGTACGCGGAGCCGGTCTACCATCTGTTCGTCATCCGCACCCCGCGCCGCGACGCGCTTGCGCGCTGGCTTGCCGACCGGGGCATCGGGACCGGCATTCACTACCCGGTGGCCAACCACCGGCAGCCCGCGATCACCCGCCTCTACGAAGACCTCCCGACGCTCCCCCGCACGGATGAGGCCGTCGGGGAGATTCTCTCGCTGCCGATCCACGGCGCGATGCCGCTGGAGGAGGTGGACGCGGTTTGCGACGCCGTTCTTTCCTTTTTCCAGAAAGCATGAACGAACCCGAGATCAGCCTCGTCATCCCGTGCCATAACGAGGAGGGGAATCTCCAACCGCTTGTGGAGGCGATCCACGGGGCGATGCGGCCGACGGGCGTGGGGTACGAAATCGTGATTACCGACGATTGCAGCACCGACGGCTCCTGGGAAGTGCTGCGCGGGCTTGCCGCGCGCGATCCGCTCCTGAAGATCCAGCGGTTTGCCTGGAACTGCGGGGAATCCGCCGCGAGCTGGGCGGGGTTGCAGGCGGCGCGGGGGCGTGTTCTTGTCACGCTCGATGCCGATCTCCAGAACGACCCGCGCGATCTCCCGAAATTCCTCGACGCCCTCAAGGAAGCCGACTGCGTTTGCGGCAGCCGGGTCGAGACGCGCGGGCAGGGCGACTCGTTTCTGCGCATCGCTTCCTCGCGCTTTGCAAACCGGGTGCGCAACGCGCTCTCGGGGGAAGCGATCTCCGACGCCGGATGCACTTACCGCGCTTTCCGCAGGGAGTGCATCGCCCGGGTCAAATTTTTCAAGGGGGGCCACCGTTTTCTCCCCACGCTCATCAAGATGGAGGGCTTTACGGTGAAAGAGATCGCCGTCTCCAACCGCTCCCGCCTCTCCGGCTCAAGCCATTACGGCGTCTGGAACCGGCTTTTCAAGTCGTTCTACGACCTTCTGGCGGTGCGCTGGATGAAATCGCGATTTCTTCGTTACCAAATCGCGGAAAGGAATTAACTTCCGCCCGATGACATCCGATTTCCTGCTCGCGGTGACCGCCATCGGCAAAGAGACGCGCTTTGCCTGGTTTGACTGGAACTGGATCGTCCCGCTCGGGTTTTTGGGGAGCGTCGTCTTTGGCTCCCGGTTTATTGTCCAATGGCAGGCCTCGGAGAAGGCCGGGGAGAGCGTGATCCCGATCTCCTTCTGGTATCTGAGCATTCTCGGCAGCGCCATTCTGAGCATCTACTTCCTCTGCCGACGGGACCCGATCGGCGTGCTCTGCAATCTCCCCAACTCGCTGATTTATCTTCGCAATCTCGCGCTGATCCGCAAAAAAAAGCGGGCGATGACCGCCGCCGCGCCGTCGCAGACGCCGGTTGAACACTGACGGAGCGTTTGCCCCGTTTGCCGCGTTTGCCATCTCCGCGATTCGGATTGAAAGCAAGGGGGCAGCCGGTAGACTTGGGGCACCTCCAGGCGGTTTTGGTTTTTTCGACTCCGCGAATGCCCCGGATCACGCAACATCAACTGGCCCGACAGCTCGGGGTGTCGCGCTCGACGGTGGCGGCGGCACTCAACCCCGCCTCGACCATCCAGCTTCGCAAGGAGACCCGGCAGCGCGTCCTCTCGGCTGCCCGGCAACTTGGCTACCGGCCCGACCGCTACGCCCGTGTCGTGCGCGGGGGGCGCAGCGGGTTGATCGGCATTCTCCACTTCGGCGGCCCGTTCCGGAGCGCGGCGGAGCACGCTTCCCACGCGGCCGAGGCGGTGCGCCGGGAAGGGTTCGAACCGGTCGCGGCGGATCTTTTCTGGAGCGCGGAGGCGGAGCGGGCCTGTGCGTCGCTCCTGGATGCGCGCGTGGAGGGGGTGATCCTCGCCGGGCTGGAGACTGCGACGCCCTCTGAGGCGGCGGGTCTGGAACGGCTGCGGGCGGAAGGCGTCCCGGTGGTGGTCCTGGGCGGGCATCCGCTCCATTCGCTCTCTTGGGCGCCGCATTTTCGCGGCGACGGGCGGCAAGGCATCCGCGATCTGGCGCGCCATCTTCTCGCTGCGGGCCACCGGCGGCTTGCGCTGCTGGCCTGCCCCGGCCCCGGCCCCGGCGCCGATTGCGACCCTAACCTCGGCCCTGCACCGGAAACCGGGGAGCGGCGTGGCTTCGAGGAGGCGCTGCGGGAGGCGGGGGGCGCGCTTGTGGCGGATTTCTCCCCCCGGGCGGGAAAAACACGCGGCCCGCGCAATGCCCTCGGGGCGGTTTTCCCGGTCGGGCTTCCGGAAGACGCTTCCGATCCGTTTCTCCCCGGTTTTGCGGCGATGCGCCGCCTGCTTGCAAGCCGCGTCCGCCCCACTGCCGTGCTCTGCGGTGCGGATGAAATCGCGTGCGGGGCGCTCCGGGCTTGCGACGAGGCGGCGGTCCATGTTCCGCGCGACGTGGCGATCACCGGCTGCGGCGACACCGCCTTTGGCCGCTACTGCGGCGTGCCGCTGACCACGCTGCGCCCGCCTGCCCAGGCGATGGCGCAAGCCGCCCTCAAGGCGTTGCTCAAGCTCATGGCGGACTCCCGCAAAGCGGGCCAGCAGGCCGACCGGCCAGCCCCGGGGGCAAGGAGGCCGCGCCTTTTCCCTTACGAACTCCTCCTGCGGGCCTCCAGCGGCGGCCCGCCTCCCTATCCTTTACCATGATTGAACTCTTCCTCAAAGGCGGCCCGATGATGTGGCCCATTCTCGCGGTGTCGCTCACCGCCCTCACCGTGGTCGTCGAACGGCTGATCTTTGCCGTGCGGGAGAAACGGCTGCGCCAGCCCGAAGTGGTCGGCGCGATGCTCGCCTGCGTGGAGCGCGATGACGCGGCGGGGGCGCTCCGGGCCGGGCGCGGCTCCGGCGATTTTGTGGCCCGCACGCTTCTCTATGCTCTGGAGCACCGCGAACGCTCCGTCTCCGACGCCCTGCTGCGCGCGGCGGGGCGGGAGCTTCAACGCTTTAACCGCGGCCTTTCGGTGCTCGATACGATCGTCACGCTCGCTCCGCTGCTCGGGCTGCTCGGCACGGTCACGGGGATGATCCACTCCTTCAGCCTGCTGGGCGGGACGGAACTTGGCGCGCCGCAGGCGATCACGGGCGGCATCGCCGAGGCGTTGATCGCCACGGCGTTCGGCATCGCCGTGGCCGTCCTCGCGCTGATCCCGCTCAACACGCTCAACGCGATGCTGGAAAAGGCGCGCCACGACTTGCAGGACGCCGCTTCGCATCTCGAGCTTTTCCTTACGCGGCGGCCTGTGGCGGAGTTCCAGGGGGAGGAGCGGCCTTGAACATCCCCTCCCCCCGGCCCCAGCGCCGCGCGCGGATCGAGATCGTCCCGCTCATCGACATCATTTTCTTTTTGCTGGCGACGTTCATCATGGTGTCGCTCTCGATGGTGAAAAACCGGGGGATCGCCGTGAATCTCCCTGCCGCCACGACCTCCGCCCCGCAGGACCGCGCGCGGGACGACGACTACACGGCCATCACGGTGACTGCCGGGGGCGGCTTCTATTTCAACAAGGAGAGCGTGACCCTGGAGGAACTGGTGCAACGCCTCCGGGCGCTCAAGGCGAGCCAGCCGGAGCCGAGGGTCTTTCTCAACGGCGATGAAAAGGCGGACTTCGGCAAGGCTGTCGCCGTCCTTGACGAAGCGAGGAAGCTTGGCATCACCAAGGTTTCCATCGAGACGAAAAAGCCGGGGAAATGAACCGTCCATGCGATCCCCTCCTCCCGGAGAGAAGCGGGAAAATGCCGCAAGCCACCCCACAATCCGAAGCCGACGCCCCGGAAACCCACCGCGAAGATTTGTTGCCAGCCAAGGCGAACCCACTAGA
>CAZYVL010000051.1:0-16686 GCA_964651005.1 uncultured Chthoniobacteraceae bacterium
AAAAGCGGGCAAAAAGCGGGCAGTCAGACAGGCGGGCGGCCTGATCTGCAAGTAAACGCTTCGCGCCGCGAAGGTCAAGAGCGCCGTCGCGGTTTGCAGCGTTCGGGCGCTCAAGCGTGGGGTTCATATCAGGTTGAAGCCCGGCCCCGCCGCTGCTATACAGACGGGGAGAAGTCTTTGCTTATGCCCACTTACGAGTACCAGTGCGAAAAGTGTGAAAAAACCTTTGAGGTCTTTCAATCCATGAAGGACGACCCGCTCACCGACTGCCCGCAGGAGGGGTGCGGAGGGAAAATCAAACGCCTTCTGGGCACCGGCGCCGGTTTGATCTTCAAGGGTTCGGGCTTTTACATCACCGACTATCGCTCCAGCGGCTACAAGGAGGCGGCCCGGAAGGAAAGCTCCGGGGGGAGCGGCGGTTCCGGTTCGTCCAGCTCTTCGGGTTCATCGGGTTCCTCCGGTTCATCGGGTTCGGCATCTTCTCCCGCGAAGTAATTTTCTCCTTTCCCCGGGGCTTTGCGCTCCCTCCCCCCCTCATGTCCTCGCTTCCCAAGATTTCGTGCGAAAACTGCAACTACGTTAACGAGGGGCAGCGGATTTATTGCCACAGTTGCGGCCACAAGCTCGACCGCACCGCAGTGGTGGAAGAGGAGCGCAAGAACGAGACCTCCCCGGGGGAACAGCAGCGGAGGATTAAAAGGTTGATGAACCCCGGCGTAAAGCTGGGGTGGAAAACCCTCCGAACCGCTGCCTATACGCTGGGGCTGGCCGCGCTGGTCGCGGCGTTGGTCAGCGTCGCCCTCCCGCCGAAGGGGGTGCCGCCGCTGCCCAAGGGGCTGCAACAAGCGCCGCCGCTCGGCATCCGGCTCCAGCAGCTCGGCCTCGCCTCGGCGGGGCGGCAGGCGGTGTTCACTGAAGAGGAGATCAACCAGTATCTGCTTGGCGTGTTGCACGCGGGCCCGGACAAATCGGTGGTGCGCTTCCGGCGCGCCTTTGTCCATTTGGGGGAGGGGGCGGTGCGGATCACCTCGCAAATGGACATCAAGGGTTATCCTCTCTACGTCGGGGCGACGTACCGGCTGAAGGTGGAGAACGGCGTCTTTTCGGCGACTCCGGCGGGGCTTCAGCTTGGCCGCCTCACCATCCCCGAGGCGGCGGCGCGCCATGCCGGGCCGGTTGCCCGTCTGTTGCTCAAGCCGCTCTGGACTTCGCTCAAGCAGGAGGCGCTTGGGATGGAAAAGATCGGCGGGGTGGAGGTCGGCAAGGGGCAGATCATCTTTGAGTCGGCGGGAACCCCGCCTGCCGCCACGCGATGAACCGGCGGTTGCTTTTTTCGGGCGCGGTGGCCCTGCTCGCCTTCCTGGCGGGGGGGGGCACGCCAGCGCAAACGGCGGAGAGCCTCGCCACGAAGCTCGCCCGCCGCAGTGTCAGCAGTTCGCGCCAGTTCATCGTCTACTGCCCGGATACCCGGCTGCGGCTGGCCGTCACCGGCTATGTGGAAACGCTCAAGGCGGGGGTGCTCGAGACGCTCGGCCTCGGCGACACCTGGAAGTACCCCATCATCGTGAACATGGAGCGCCCCTCCACGATCGCGCCGGACCGGCCCCTGAGCAGGCTCCGCCTCTCGGAGACCGAGGCTGGCCCCCGGGTGGATCTCGACGTGCTGATCCGCCAGGAAGACTTCCACGAGGTACACTTCCCCCAGCTCGTGGTGCGCGCGGTGCTGCTGGAGATCGCCTGCCAGGCGCACCCGCCCGGCGGCAACCGGGAGTTTTTCCTCCCCCCCGCGTGGCTTGTCGAAGGGATTGCCGAACGGTTGCAGGCGCGCGCCACGGGCCGGGAGCCGAACGCCGCGCTTTTCAGAACGATGATCGAGGCGGGCCACCTGCCGAAGATTCGCGATTTCATGCGGAGCGACGTGGAGACGATGGACGAGACTTCGCGCAAGATTTTCGCCGCCTGCTCGTCGAGCCTCCTTGAGATGCTCGCCGATCTCCCGAATGGGCGGGCGAGCCTCGCGCGGGCGGTTCGCGATCTCCAGAGCTCCGGCACCGATTCCGTCGGGCTGCTGCTGAAGAACTTCCCCGCACTGGGCGGGAGCGAGGAATCCCTGGAAAAATGGTGGACGCTAGGGCTGGCCCGTTTCTCCGCGCTCGACCGCTTCCGCTCCCTGAATGTCGCCGACACGGATGCCTCCCTGCAACCGCTGCTCAAGATCGAAGTCATCACCGACGAGAAGAGCGGCAAGAAGAGCACGTTTGCGCTAGAGGATTTCAAAAAATTCGTCAAGCAACGCACCGCGAAAGCGCCGCTGCGGCAGCGGGTGGCGATGCTCCGGGCGCTGCTCCCGAGGGCGCACCCGCTCATGCAGGCGGTCGTCGAGGAGTATGCCGGGATCGCCACGAGCCTCTCCGAAGGCAAAATGCGTGGGATCGAGAAGTCGCTGGCGGAAACGGCCAACCTGCGCAAGATGATCGTCGAGCGCACCGACAAGATCGCCGATTATCTGAACTGGTTCGAGGCGACGCAGATGCCGGAGCCGAGCGGCGCGTTCGACAGCTACCTGCGCACGGTGAAGGAACTCCAGTCCGCCCCGCTGCCCCGGCGCAACGACGCGCTCTCGCGCTATCTCGACCAGATGGAGCGCGAGGTGGAGTAACGGACGCTATGGACGGGCGCTGCTGGCGCTACTTGCCCGGCCAGAGATACCAGAGCATCACCAGGCCAACCGCCATGCGGTAATAGGCGAAGCCGTTGAACGTGTGGCTCTGCACGAAGTGGATCAGCCACTTCACCACGACGAAGGCGACCACCGCCGAAACGAGCGTCCCGAAGGCGATCACGCCCCAGCTTTCATGCACGGTGGCGGAACCGTGTCGGAACGTGCCGTAAATCTCCAGCGCGCCCGCGGCGAGCAGCGTCGGGATGCCGAGCAGGAAGGAGAACTCCGTGGCGCGCGGACGGTTGAGCCCCATCGCGAGCGCGAGGATGATCGTCGTCCCGGAGCGGGACGCGCCGGGGAAGATCGCCGCGAGAAGCTGCGCTCCGCCGATGGCGGCGGCCATCGTCCAGGTCACTTCGTCGGCGAGCGTCCGCCCGCGCAGCCACCGCTCCACGCCGTACATGATGACGCCGCCCAGAAAAGTCGCCCACGCCACGGGGAGCGCGCTCTCGGGGAGCTGCATCCCGAGTTTCTTGAGGGCGATCCCGCCCGCACAGGTGATGAGGAACGCCGCCGCGAGCTTCACGGCGAAATCGCGGTTCTCCGGCTCGCGCAGCCCGAAGACGATCTTCCGCAGCCGACGGTGGAAAAGCGGGATGAGCGCCAGCGCCGCGCCGCACTGGATGACCACGTTGAAAAGCTCGCTCTGCGAGGGGAGCCAATGCTGGGCGAGCAGCAGGTGGCCCGTGGAAGAGACGGGGATGAACTCGGTGAGTCCCTCAATGATGCCAAGCAGAAGGGCGACGAGCCAGGGAGTCATGGCGGGAAGCGAAGTGGAGCGTGGGAGAGGCTGCCGCGCGTTGGGTAGGCAGGCGGGGCGGGAGTGTGAGAAGCAGCGCGCCGGCTAGACCGCGCTTTCGCCCCGCTCTTCGGTGCGAATCCGGATCGCCTCCTCAACGGGGAGGACGAACACCTTGCCGTCGCCGATCTTCCCGGTCCGGGCCGATTTCACGATGGCGTCCACCGCGCGGTCGATGCGGTCATCGCTCAGCACGATTTCCAGTTTTACTTTCGGGAGAAAATCGACGGTGTATTCGCTGCCGCGATAAATTTCGGTGTGGCCTTTCTGGCGGCCAAAGCCCTTGACTTCGGTGACCGTCATGCCCTCGATGCCGATCTCGGCCAGTGCCTCTTTCACGTCTTCCATTTTGAACGGCTTGATGATGGCCTCGATTTTTTTCATGCTTCTCTTTGCTTAGGCCCGGCGGCTCGAAATGGCAAGCGTGAGGTTGCGCGGCGCCCCGCTTTTGCGCTACGAGAGGAGGCGATGCCACGTCTTCTCGTCGCCACTCGCAACCCACACAAAACGCGGGAGATCGCCGCGCTGCTCGGGAGTGCTTTCACGGTCGCGGACCTTAACGCGCAGCCCGGCTTTCCCGAAGTGGCCGAAACCGGCGCGACCTTTCGCGAGAACGCCATGTTGAAAGCCGAGGCCGCCGCCCGCCATCTGGAGGAGATGGGGGAGGAGGCGATCGTGATGGCGGACGATTCCGGGCTGGAGGTCGATGCGCTGCACGGCGCGCCGGGCGTCCGTTCCGCCCGGTTTGCCGGGGAGGGGGCGTCGGATCGCGAGAACCTGGAGCTGCTCCTGGCGCGGCTGGAGGGGGTCGCGGCGGCGGAGCGCGGGGCGCGCTTCCGGTGCGTGATCGCGCTGGCCTGTACGGGAAGCAAGGGGCACACGCTCGCCACGTTTGAGGGCGCTTGCGAAGGGGCGATTCTTGATGCGCCGCGCGGGAGCGGCGGGTTTGGCTACGACCCGGTTTTTGTGCCGAGTGTTCCCCCCGGCGAGACGCGCACCTTCGCGGAGCTTCCCCAGGAGGCGAAAAACCGGATCAGCCACCGCGCCATCGCCTTGCAAGGCGCGCTGGCGTGGCTGCGGGAAGCGGGTCAGAAATTTTGACTTTGCCTCCGTTTGTCTGTTTGATGGCCGCTTTCCTCTTTTTCTTCTTTTCCTATGGACGACACGCATACCCTTCTTGAAACCCGCCGCCAGAAATTGCTCGCGCTGCGCAAGAAGGGGGTCGCGCCCTTCGGGGGACGCTTCGACACCAGCGGGAGCATTGCGGAAGTGCGCGCGCGTTTTGCAGAAGGGGAAGGGAACTGCGAACGGCTTGCCGGGCGGATCACGGCGCACCGCGACATGGGCAAAAGCCATTTTCTCGACCTCTCGGATTCGACCGGGCGCATCCAGATCTTTCTCCACGCCAAGGAGATCGGCGCGGAGGCGTTCGAGATTTTCCAACTGCTCGACCTCGGCGACTTCCTCGGCGTGGAGGGCGAGACGTTCCTGACCCGCACGGGCGAACCGACGCTCCGCGTGAAGAAGATGACGGTGCTCTCCAAGGCGCTCCGCCCCATGCCGGACAAGTGGCACGGGCTCGCGGATGTGGAGACGCGCTACCGCCAGCGGTATCTCGACCTGCTGGCGAACCCCGCCTCGCGGGAGGTTTTCCGCCAGCGGATCGCCATCGTCCGCGAGATCCGCCGTTTTCTGGAAGAGCGCGGCTTCCTGGAGGTGGAGACGCCGATGATGCAGCCGGTCCCCGGCGGCGCGGCGGCGGAGCCTTTCAAGACCCACCACAACGCACTCGGCATGGACCTCTACCTGCGCATCGCGCCGGAGCTTTACCTCAAGCGGCTGCTGGTGGGCGGGTTCGACAAAGTGTTCGAGCTTAACCGCAACTTCCGCAATGAAGGCGTCTCCCGGCGGCATAACCCGGAGTTCACGATGCTGGAGGCATACTGGGCGTACGCTGATTTCGAGCAGATGGCCGATCTCGTGGAGGAGATGATTGCCCGCGTCGCCCAGGAGGTGATCGGCACGCTCAAGATCGAGCACAAGGATGCCGAGGGGAAGGTGCTCCGCGTGATCGACCTCACGCGCCCGTGGCGGCGCGTCCCGTACCGCGATCTCGTCGAGGAGGCAGTGCCCGGCTGGTTCGCCCTCACGCCGGAGCAGCGCCGCGAGAAGTGCCGCGAACTGCGCGTGGAGATTTCGCCGGAGATGGCAGACTTCGAAGTGACCCAGCACGTCTTCGAAAAACTCGTGGAAGAGAAGACCTTCAACCCGTGCTTCGTCACCCACTGCCCGGCGGAACTCGTCCCGCTGGCCAAGCAGAACGCGGCTGATCCCTCCGTGGTGGATGTCTACGAGCTGATTATCAACGGGCAGGAGATTTCCCCCGGCTACTCGGAACTCAACGACCCCGTGGTCCAGCGCGAACGCCTGGAGCATCAGGCGGGCGAGGAGAAGCAGAAGATCGACGACGATTTCCTCACCGCGCTCGAACATGGGATGCCCCCGGCGGGCGGCATCGGCATCGGCATCGACCGCCTCGCGATGATGCTGACCGGGGCGGAGTCGATCCGCGACGTGATCCTCTTCCCGCACATGAAGACGCGGCCGGTTTCCTAGGCCAAACTAGGCGCGCCGTTACGCCAGGCACCGCCGCACGTCCCATCCGTGCCGCTCCAGGCACGCCTCGGCCTCCGCGCGGTTCCACCCCCGCAGCGCGGCGACGAGCCGGATCGCCCGGTCGCGCAGCTTCGCGTTGGAGACGAGCACGCCCGCCATCTGGTTGCCGCGCACCCGGCCGAGCTGCACCATCACGGCGGTGGAGAGGATGTTGAGGGCGCACTTGGTCGCTGTTCCCGCCTTGAGCCGCGTCGAGCCGGTGAGCAGCTCCGGGCCGGAGGCGAGGTCGATCTCCACCTCCCAGCGCACCTCCCGCCGCCGCGCGGGGTTGCAGGTCAGCAGCATCGGTCGCGCCCCCTGTTTTCTTGCTGCTTCCAGCGCGCCGATCACGAACGGCGTGCGCCCGCTCGCCGTGATCCCCAGAAGCACGTCGCCGCGCCGCACGCCGCGTTCGAGGACCGCCAGCGCCCCCGCCTCCGGTTCGTCCTCCGCGCCCTCCACCGCGCGGTGGAGCGCCTCCACGCCTCCCGCCATGATCGCCTGCACCCGCTCGGGGTTCTCGCCGAAGGTGGGGGGGATCTCGCTTGCGTCGAGCACGCCCAGCCTGCCGCTCGTCCCTGCGCCGACGTAGAAGAGCCGTCCGCCGTGGCGCAGCGCGTCGGCGGCCAGTTCGATCGCGGCGATCAGCGCGTCGCGCCCGTGCCGCAGTGCTTCGCTCACACGCTCCTCCTCGGCGATGAAGAGGTCCACCATCCGGGGCGTGCTCATCTGGTCGAGCCCTTCCGAGCGGGGGTTGCTCTGCTCGGTGAGCGCGCTGGCGAGTTCATCGAGATCTGCCTCCGCGAGCCCGGTGGCCCCGGGCTTGGACACCGCCACGGGCGGCTCCCCTCCCGCCAGCCGGAGCGCGCCCATCGCGCCGGAGACAGAGCATGGTTCGACATGCGCCCGGGGCCGCAGCGCCGCCAGCCGCCGCCGAAATCGCTCGGTGTAAAGGGGATGGTGCTCGAAGAGACCACCCTGAAGCCGCACCTCCGGCGCGTCGAACCCGAGACGGCGCGCCACGGCGTCGGTCCCTTCGGCCAAGGCCGCAGCTCCGCTTTCGACAATCGCGGCCATCTCCTCCCTGCCCTTCCGCGCTCCCTCGAATACAACCGGGGCGAGCCGCGCCACGGCCATCTTGTCGGCGGACGCGGCCCAGGTTACAAGATCCGCGAGCCGGTTTAACCCGAGGGCGGCGAGGATCGCGCGGCCCGTCGGCTCGATGCGCCCGTGCAGGTCGAAGTTCCAGAGGACGCTCCGCAGCGCCTGCACGGCGAGGTCGTAGCCGCTCCCTTTGTCGCCGAGCAGATGCCCCCACCCGGCGGCCCGTTCCTCGCGCCATTGGCCGCGTAGATCCTGGGCGCGCCCGGTGATCGCGGAACCGGTCCCGGCGATGACCGCGATCCCTTCTCCCTCCGGGAAGGCGGCGGCGAAGCCTGACTGGCGATCGTTCCCGGCGACGAGGACCGCCCCGGGCCAGACGCGCCGGGCGCACGCCTCCAGCCGTTGCCGGTCTTCCCGCGTGAGGCACCCCGCGAGGAAAATCCCGACGCGATCCGCCTCCGGCAGCACGCGCAGCAGCCGTCCCAGCGCCTCGTCGTCGATCAACCGGAGATTCGCGCCGCCGAGCTTTCCGCGCGTAAGCGCCGCCCCCCCGCCCGGGGAGAAAAGCCATTCCGTTTTCGTCCCGCCTCCCTCAATGCCAAGAATGCGCTCTTTCGCTTTCATCGACCGCTACGCCCGGTTTATTCCCCAAAATATCTCTCACCACTCTGGCCCTGAAACGCTCCCGGGGCAATGGGCGGCGGACGAAAAAAAAGGGCTTCCCCGGCGAACCGGGGAAGCCCGAGAGAGGAACGAAGTCCTCGGGATTGCTATGAGATCGTGATGATCCTTGCGATCCTTGTGATCCTTGTGGCCTTAGAACGCGAGGTTCAGGCCGCCATTGAACACGAACGTGTTGTTTCCACGCTGCTGGATGTCGTTGGCCTTGGCCAGCGAGCCATTCAGGTAGTAGTAGCTCGCGCCGGCGTTCAGGGTCCAGGAGCCGTAGGCCGCCGGAATGAAGTCGAGCGCCAGAGCGGCATTCACGCCACCGGCGAAGTAGCCGAAGCCCTGGTTGCCACCGTAGAAACGGTTGGAACCGAAGCCGGTCGTGAGCGGGATGCTGACGGTCAGCGGGCCGAAGGCCGGGAGGGCCGGGGCCACGCCGAGTTCGTAGTAGTTCCCCTTGCTGCTGCCGTTGCCGATCTTGTTTTCGAGTTCACGCAGGTACGTGAAGTGCGGGTGCAGGGCAAAGGCTCCGAGGAGTTCGGAGTCGTTGTAGTCGAGGCGGATGTTGACCGCACGACGCGTATCGAACGCCCCGTTCGGGCTGTTGAATTCGAGGTAGCTCGGGGTGATCGTCAGGTCGTTGAGGACCGTGAACGCCACGCCAGCCGAGTAGTCGAACTCATACCAGGCGGAGGTCGAACTGCGGGTGCCGTTTTCGACCCGGCCTTCCTGGGTCTTGGCCGAGTGCAGGCTCGACCAGGCGCCGAGAACGAGCGTCGCGCGATTGAGGAAGCCGTCGCCCTCATACAGATTGAAGTAAAGGTCGAGATACGGCTGGCCAATCACTCCCTGGTTTTCCCGGACGACGCCGCGGTCGATGAACTGGTTGGTGAAGTTCACGCCGAGGTCGCCGCTGATGGCGGACTTTTGCAGTTCCTGAACCAGCGGTTGCGTTTCTTTGGCGGGCGCGACAACCTTCGCGGGACCGGCAAGGATCGGAAGAGCCGAACCGGCGAGGGTGAGGCTGGCGCAAAGCGTCAATTTGAGATTTTTGGATTGAACCATTTTTCTGTGTGTTGGTTTGTTGCTGTTGAAAACCGAGGGCTAAGGAACCGCTGATGGAATCGGGGAGGGACGTACGCCGGTCAGAAGCATCGGCACGGCATTCAAGCCGTGGCCAAGAGGCATCTGGCCCGCGTTTTCATCAATCTTGATGAAATCAACGATTTCATCAGCGATTCCTTAATCCCGGCTTGCAAAGAGGTTTATCAAAATCCGCACCCAGAGAAAAGGAACTTTTTTCCTCGGGAGAGGCCCGGGAGTCCCGCGTGGGGAATCCCGCAGCGTGCTACTTGGGGAAAAACGAAGGCCGAAACCGGATTTCCCCTTAGGCAAACGCCTCGCTCCGTGGAGCGTAACCCGTTGGAAATCAACAGGTTACACCGCAACAAAATGAAGCCTCTCCCGCGCCGGCAACTACGGCGGGGAGAGGCGTCCCAACAGCAAGGGAGAAAAAATGGACCGGGCGAAAGAGAGCGGGAATTTTTGTATTTCTTTCCGCCCGGCCACTTTCAAAGCTTAAAAAGTCAGCCCGATGCCGCTGCTGAAGACGAATTCGTTGTGGCCGGTGTCGCGGACATTTGGGACGTTGTAACTCGCCAGCGAGCCGTGCAGGTAGTAGTAGGTTGCCCCGGCGTTGAGCGCCCAGGAACCGTACCGCGCCGGGATGAAGTTGAGCGCCAAAGAGGCGTTGAGCCCGGCGGAGAAGTAGCCGAACCCGGTGTTTGCCGCGTAGAAGTCGTGCGAACCGAAGCCCGCCGTCAGCGGAACGGTGACCGTGAGCGGGCCGCACGCGGGGAGGACGGGAGCGATGCCGACTTCGTAGTAGTTCCCCTCTGCCGCGCCGCTGCCCGCCTTGCCGTCGAGCTCGCGCAGGTAGGTGATGTGCGGGTGCAGGGCGAAGGCGCCGAGTAGATCGGTGTCGTCATAGTTCAACTGGAAGTTCAGCCCGTAGAAGGTGTTGAAGGCGTCGCTCGGGCTGGTGTAGCCGAAGAAGCTGGAGGTGAGCGTGAAGTTCTTCGCGAACGTCACCGCCACGCCCGGGGTGTAGTCGAACTCGAACCAGGCGGGGAGGGTGCTCTCGGGCGGGGCGTCGGTGTGCCGGGAGTGGAGGCTCGACCAGAACCCGGCGCTCAGGCTCACCTTGTTGATGAAGCCGTCGCCTTCATAAAGGCTGAAGTAGAGATCCAGGTACGGCTGGGCGATGACCCCCTGGTTTTCGTAAACGAGGCCGCGCAGCACGTACTGGGAGACGACGTTCACGCCGAGATCGCCGGTGATGGCCGATTTTTCCATCTGCTCGACGAGCGGAACGGATTCCTTGGCCGGAGCCGGGACCGCGACGGTTCCGGCTTGTGCGAGGGCGGGAGCCAGCGTGGCCGCGCCGAGGTTGAGGAGGAGGATTTGGGTTGGAGTCAGTTTAAGCATGGCAGGATTGGGTTTTAGGGAAACCGCTGCTCGCCAGCGGCTCGCCGCCCCCTTTAGCATCCGCCTTGCCAACCCTTGATTCTTTTTGGGAGAAAAGTTGTAACTCCCTGAAAACACGCAAGTTATGATCCGGAAGATTTTTCCATTCCGTTTCGCCCCGCGCAACGAGCAGGGAAGAAACGGGCCGATTTTAGCCAATCGTTTCCAGGCCGGTGCCTAAAACCAGCCACATTTTTTCAAAGAATCAGGATGGATCAGGACCGAAACGTGCCGCCGACGGCCACGGTCTGCGGCTCGCAGAACTCCAGCAACCCTTCCACGCCGCCCTCGCGCCCGAACCCCGATTGTCCGAACCCGCCGAAGGGCGCTTCCGGCGTGGGACCGGCCCCGCTGTTGATGGCGACATGGCCGAAGTGAAGCGCGGCGGCCAGCCGTTTGGCGCGCTCCGCGTCGGAGGTGAAGCAGTAGGCCGCCAGCCCGTACGGCGTGGCGTTCGCGGCGCGCAGCGCCTCCTCCTCCGAGCCGAAGGCCGCGATGGAGAGGACGGGGCCGAATGTCTCCTCCCGGAACACCCGCATCTCCGGGGTCGCTCCGGTGAGCACCGTGGGCGGGAAGTAGAAGCCCCACTCGGTTTTCGGCGCTTTCGGGGGCGTTCCCGCCACCCGCTTCGCCCCGCGCCGCAGCGCGTCGGCCACATGCGCGGCTGCCTTGCGGAATCCCGCACGGTTGATGAGCGGGCCGATCTCCGTTTGCGGCTCCAGCCCGTTGCCGACCCGCAGCGCGCTGACCCGCTCCGCCAGCAGTTCGACAAACGGCGCGTAAAGGCGGCGGTGTACGGAAACGCGGTTGGTGCAGACGCAGGTTTGCCCGGCGCACCGGAATTTGTTGGCCAGGAGCGCCTCCACGGCGGCGGGGAGGTCCGCGTCCTCGAAGACAAGCAGCGGCGCGTTCCCGCCAAGTTCGAGCGCGAGCCGTTTGAGCGCGCCCGCGCCCTGCCCGTAGAGCAGCCGCCCGACGGCGGTGGAGCCGGTGAAACTCAGCAGCCGCACGCGCTCGTCGCGGCAGAGCGTGCCGCCGATCGCCTCCGGCGGGCCGACGACGAGATTGGCCTGCCCGCGCGGGAGATCGGCTTCCTCCAGCAGTTTCCAGAGGGCGATGCTGGTTAGCGGAGTGAGTTCCGACGGTTTCACGACCACGGCACACCCCGCCGCGAGCGCGGCTGCCAGCTTTTTGGCCAGCATGGCGAGCGGGAAATTCCACGGCGTAATCAGCGCGGCCACGCCCGTCGGGCGCTGGTGGACGCTCCAGGCGCAGTTTCGCATCTTCCCCGCCACGCGGCGCGGCGTCAGCACGCCGTCGCGTTCCGCAAGGAGCGTTGCGAAATAGGTGAAAAAACCCGCGCTGTAATCGACTTCCGCCCGCGCTTCCGCGAGCGGTTTGCCTTGTTCGAGCGTGATGATCCGGGCGAGTTCCTCACGATGCCGTGCGAGGAGCGCGGCCACGGCGGCGAGCCACTTCGCCCGCTGCGGCGCGGAGATGGGCGCGAGCCGCGCGCGCTCCATGTTGTTCCAAGCTGCCACGATGGCGGCCTGCGTCTCCCGCGCGCCCATGGCCGGGAGCCGGGCGAGGCGCTCGCCCGTGGCGGGGTTGCGCACGGCGAAAAACCGGCTCCCCCCGCGCACCCACTTTCCGTCACAATAGCCGCCCTGCGCTCGGAGCAGCAGGGGCGGCAGATCGGAAGAGAGGGAGAGGCTCATGGGGAGAGGCCGACTTTCCCCCGGCGTTTAATCCCAGTTGCCGAGGTCGTCGGGGGTGCCCGGTTTGCGATCCGGGCCGGAGGAGAAGAGATCGAACTTGGTCGGGTTATGCTTGCCGGGGGTGCCGTAGTTGTAGTCGTTGCTCCACGGGTCTTGCGGCATTTTTTCGAAAAGTTGCCGCCAGCTCTTCGGCTTCGGCTCGCTGGTCGGCTCGGTGATGAGCGCCTTGAGGCCCTGCTCGGTGGTCGGCAGGAAGCCGTTGAGCGCCTGGTAGAGCTTGAGCTGCGTGGAGATCGATTGCAGGTCGCTATGTACCCGTGTTTCCTGCGCCACGCCGATGTTGCCGCCCATGTAGTAGACGGCGGCGCTGCCGAGCAGGGCGATAATCATCACCACAAGCATGATCTCCAGCAGCGTGAAGGCGCTCCTGGTTTTGCCGGGGGCGGGGGCGGGCATCCGCGTTGTCCGCGTGGGGTGCGTCGCCGGTGCGTCGTGTCGCCCCGGTCGGGATTTGGCCGGGCGAAGGACGATCGGCTGCGTTTGGGAGTGGCGGCGGGGGTGGAGCGGCGGTTGCGGGGTCATTTTGGGGAGGTTGGGAGTTGGGAAAAAATCAGAAGGGGATGAGAGTATAGTCCAGCTTCTGCCAGGGGTTCTTGAGCTGCAACTCGATTTTGCGCAGCGCCACGGCTGTGGAGTGCGGTGGAAGCTGGAGCGCGAGAACGTTTTTCCCCGGATGCAGGCAGCGCGCGGGGATCACCTTTTGGCAACGGGCCCAACCGGCGTAGCGGAAGCGCATCCCCTCCAGCGGGCGGGTCGCCCCGGTGTAGCCCGGGTCGGCTAGGTCGGGGAGCAGCATGGAGACGCTCCCCACCGGCTCGTTGTTCGCCCACGCCAGCAGCGGCGCGGCGGGGTCGGCGGCGAGAACGTCGAAGGTCAGCATGGCAAGGAGCGGGGCGCTCTCCAGATTGAACTCGAAGTAGAGGGTGGAAGTTTCCTCTTTTGGCGCGTCCGGTGCGGAAAGATGCACCGTCCCCGCCTCCAGCGTGGCGCGGGTTCTGCCGAAAAGGAAGGTGTCGCGCTCCGGGGCCGGGAGGGACTCACCACCGCCGAACGGGTCGAGCAGGGCGGGCGCCAGGGCGAAATCGTACGCGGCGGCGGTCTTCGCCTTGTGGATCGAGGTGAGGAGCGCCTGCCGGAGCGTGGAGCCGTCGCCGGGGACGGCGATCTCCAGGTAGTCGATGCCGCGCATCGGGATGAGCAGCGACTGCGAGGCGGGCAGCCCCAGCCCCGCGCCGAGCGGCGGGGAGGCGTAGCGTTGCCCGCCGGTTTCCGACCAGCCGGTGACGAGCGGGTGCGCGCCCGGCTTGTCCTCGAAGTAGAGGCGCAGCAGCAGCCGGTCGTTGAGGCCCGGCATGGGGCGGAGGCGGATGCGGAAGACGGTCCCGCGTTCTTTCTCTCCCGCGGTCGTCGCCACTTCGCCCGGTTCGACCCGCTGCACGCCCTCCAGCCAGATCGGCTGGCTGCGCATCGCCTCCAGCGCCTGCCCGGCGGGCCGCCGCAGCGTGGCGAAATCGACCAGCGCGGTGAACGGCGTCGGGGTCATCTCCAGCGTCTGCGCCCGTGCCGTCATCGGAGCGAGCAGCGCGAGAAGGCCGAAGAGCGCAGGGAGCCGGTTAGCGAACATGCTGGTGAAGCCCCGAGGTCAGGTTGAAGACCGCCGCCAGAATGCCGAAGACCACCAGCCCGACGACAACGGCGATCACGACGATCACCAGGACCGGCACCAGCGAGGAGACGAACTGCACCTGCTTGTCGAGTTCGCGCTCGTACACGTCGGCGATCATCTGCATCGTCTCCGGGAAGTGGCCGGTCTGTTCGCCCACCGCCATCATGTCGAGAAAAAGCTCCGGCAGCAGCTCTTCGCGCCGCAGCGCCGCCGAGAGGCTCGCCCCGTCCATCACGGTCGTGCGGACTTCCACGGTTTTCAGGCGGATCCATTCGTTGCCGGAGATTGCCTCCAGCAGCTCCAGGGATTTGAGCAGCGTCACGCCGTTCTCCGCCAGCGTCCCGAGCGTCCGGGCGAACTGCGCGTAGAAACGGTAACGCGGAATCCGCCCCAGGGCGGGAACGTTCCACCGGAAGCGGTCCCAGGCGACAAGACCTTCCGGCGTGCGGGTGAACGCCCGCCACGCGGCGACGGCTCCGCCCACGGCGAGCAGCGCGAGCCACCAGTAGCCGGTGAAGAGGTGGTGGACCTTCAGCAGAATGCGCGTCGGCAGCGGAAGCTCCGTGCCCGTGGAGGCAAAGAACCCGGTGAGCTGCGGGACCATCACGGTCATGAAGACGATCACCAGCCCGATCCCGGCGATGACGAGCGCCGCCGGGTAGAAGAGCGCCTGCCGCACCCCGTCGCGCAGCGCCTTGACGCCCGAGAGGTGGGTGACGAGCCGCCGGAGGATCTGCGAGAGCGCGCCGGAGGCTTCCCCCGCGGAGACCATGTTCAGGTAGAGCGGCGAGAAGACTTTCGGGAAGTCGCGCATCGCCTGCGAAAGGCTGCGGCCATCCACCAGCCCCTGGTGCAATGCGCGGCAGAGTGCCTGGAGCTTCGGCTGCTGGAGCCGCCGCACGAGGATGCCGAGCGATTCGTCGAGCGTCATCCCCGCCGAGAGGAGATGGGCAAGCTGTTCGGTAAAAAGAAAGAGCCGGGAGAGCGAAAGGCCACGCGACAGGTCAGCCTCGCCCACTCCCGCGCCGCGTGCCGTTGCCGGGGCCGCGCCGTTCTTTGCCGCCGCGCCGCCGGAGGCAACCGTGACGCGGATCGGGACGCGCTTGAGCGTCTCGATCTGCCGGACGGCTGCGGCGCGGTCATTGGCCTGGACGGTTCCCTCGGCGAGGCTACCGTCCGAACCGCGCGCGACATAGGTGAACTCTGGCATGTTCCAGGGGAGGAGAGGAAGGGGGTGGCTCCTACGTTACCGATTGCCGGGGCGTTGTCCACCACGGGAAAGGGCCGTTTCCATTTTTCAGGAACCGCTCAGGAGCACCTGGGCCACCGCGTAGTGTTCCGTGTGGCTGAGGCTCAGGAAAATCCGCACCACGCCGCGTTCCGCCGCCAGGGCGCGCGCCGGGCCGTGCAGCAGGAGGGAGGGGGCGCCCGCTTCGTCGCGGATCACCTCCGCGTCGGAAAAGCCGATCCGCTCGCCGATGCCGCAGCCGAACGCCTTCGCCACCGCCTCCTTCGCCGCGAAGCGGGCGGCGTAGTGCGGGGCGGGGAGGCGCATCTTGCCGCAGTAGGCGATCTCCCCCGGGCAGAAAACGCGGCGCAGGAAGGCGTCGCCGAATTTTTCGAGGGATGCCGCGATCCGGGCGTTCTCCACAAGGTCGATGCCAAGGCCGAGGATAAACATGGGTTTGGGCTTGGGCTTGGGCTTGGTTACTCCCCGCGCATGGCGGCGAGCATTTCGGCCACTGCGTTCTCCAGCCCGACGAAGACGGCGCGGGAGATGATGGAGTGGCCGATGTTGAGTTCCTCCAGATGCGGGATGGGGCGGATGAGCGCGAGATTCGTGTAGTGCAGCCCGTGCCCGGCGTTGACTTGCAGCCCGCGCTCGTGCGCGAAACGGGCTGCCTCGCGAATCCGCTCCGCCTCTTCGCGCTGCGCCGCCCCCGTAGCATTGGCGAACGCGCCGGTGTGCAGCTCCACGGCTTCCGCGCCGAGCCGCGCCGCCGCTTCGATCTGCGCGGCCTCCGGCTCGATGAAAAGGCTCACGCGGATGCCCGCCTCGCGCATCCGCCGGAGGGTCGGCTCCAGCGCCGCGCTCTGCCCCACGGCGTCGAGACCGCCTTCGGTCGTCACCTCCTGCCGGTTCTCCGGCACCAGGCAGACATCTTCCGGGCGGACGCGCAGGGCGATCTCCACGATCTCCGGGGTGTTCCCCATCTCCAGGTTGAGCTTCGTCGTGAGGCTCTTGCGGAGCGCGAACACGTCGTCATCCTGAATGTGCCGCCGGTCGGCGCGGAGGTGGACGGTGATCCCCGTGGCTCCCGCGCGTTCGCAGAGGGCGGCGGCGGCCACGACGTCCGGCTCGCGCAGCGGCGCGTCGGGCATCCCCGCGTAGCGGGCCTGCCGCAGCGTGGCCACATGGTCGATGTTGACGCCGAGGCGAAGGGTGTTCATCGGTTCTGGACTGCCCGGGAAGGGGGTTGCTGTTTGGTTAGTGTTTGAAGTGGCGCACGCCGGTGAAGACCATCGCCAGCTTGCGTTCGTCGGCGGCGGCGATCACCTCCGGGTCGCGCACCGAGCCGCCGGGCTGGATGGCGGCGGTCGCGCCCGCCTCGGCGGCGGCGACGAGGCCGTCAGGGAAGGGGAAGAAGGCGTCGCTTGCCACGATGCTGCCGGCCAGCGAAAGCCCGGCGTCCTTCGCCTTCCAGATGGCGATGCGCGAGGCGTCCACGCGCGACATCTGGCCCGCGCCGATGCCGAGCGTGCGGTC
>CAZYVL010000052.1:0-5559 GCA_964651005.1 uncultured Chthoniobacteraceae bacterium
GTCGGCATCAACCTGCTGCGGGAAGGGCTCGACCTGCCGGAAGTCTCCCTCGTCTGCATCCTCGACGCCGACAAGGAGGGGTATCTCCGCTCCCAGACCTCGCTCATCCAGACCGCCGGGCGCGCCGCGCGCCACGTCCACGGCGAGGTCTGCCTCTTCGCCGACACCGTTACGCAAAGCATGGCGAAGCTCCTCGCCGTGACGGAATACCGTCGCTCTCGGCAGATGGCCCACAACGAGGCGCACGGCATCACCCCGCGCAGCGTCCAGCGCGCCGTTCAGGAGAGCCTGCACACCATTTTGCGGGGGCGCGAGGTGGAGCAGGCGCTTGTGCGGGAGTCGGGCGAGAGCTTTGACGTGGGCGAGCTTCTCCGCGAGCTGGAGACGGAGATGATGCAGGCCGCCGGGAATCTGGAATACGAACGCGCCGCGTTGCTGCGCGACCAGATCGCGGAGTTGAAAGCCGGTACGGGGATCGACAGGATTGAGCCGAAGCGCAAGCCCGCCCGCTCGGGAGCGGGGAAGGGGAATGGGAGCGGAAGGGCGAGAGAGAAGGGGGACGCCAAAGCAATGGGCGGAAAGCGCTCTTCGAAACCCGGGCAACCCAGGTGATCCAGGTGATCCAGGTGATCCAGGTGATCCAAACGGTCGGGGATCGGGGATCGGATCGGGGCAATCTGCAAGGGAGAAGGAGGGGGACAACGGGCCGAAAAACGGCATGACACACCCCGCAATCCGTCTGATCGGCGGATCGCTTCTCCGAGAGCCAACTTCAAAAGACCCCCGCGAGCCTTATCAATCTCATGGGGGATCTCATGGGGGATCTCATGGGGGATCTCATGGGGGATCCATGGGCCTAGGTCTCACAACCCTTACGAAGCTGCGGGCCTGCGGGCCTGGGCCTGATCGACCTACGGTCTTTTCGCGCGGCGGCCGCGAGTGCTTCGGGCTGAAGCTTTCACCGGCTTTTTCACCGGCTTTTTCGTCGGCTTTGGGGACGACTTTTTGGCCGGGGCTGGAGCGGGGGACTTCTTCAGCGTACGGGAAACCTCTTCCCGGACCACGCCGCCCTCTCCGTCGCGTCGAATCAACCACGCGATGTAGGCTGAGAACGACTGCTCGAAGCCACGTTTTGCCGCGATCCGAAGGCCTGTCTCGTAGATCGGATCGTCCAAGGTGATGCTAGTGCGTTTGATAGGAAACTCCTGCTGAATTTTTAGGGTTGATGGATACTCGCCACCTGGCCTGCCTCGTTGCCTCGTTCACCGTTGGAACGAAAGGAGCCGGAAAGCTCCCGTCGTCTCGCCGGTGATCCGCTATCGGTATGGGTTTCGATGATCCGGTATTTGTCCGGTATATGGTCGATATATCGGGGCCAAGGTTGCCAGAATGGTCGCCAAGGTTTTCCGCAGAGTGCAGGCAAACAGGCCAAAGGCAAACCGCCCAAGCCTGTCGCCGCCCCTCGGAAAGCGGAAAGATATTACAAAATAACGCCGCCGTCCAGAGGGAAAGAAGCAACTGGAGAACTCGGAGCGGCATTTTCCCGGAAGGGAGAGGTTCATAGGAAGGGGGGGGCGATGAGCGACAAAGGACAAGGCAAGGGCAGGCATGGCCGCCAAGCCGCCAGTCGCCATGAAGGTTCGCGCCTCGCGGCGCGGCTGGTCGTGCGGCGCGCGATTTTCCCTTCTGGCGCACCAGAGGGTTGAGGGTGGGCTGGCAGTGAGTTGGCTGGCCCGGGGCTGGGCATTCACCCGGGCATGGAAGCATCTGACGAGCCCCCGGCCTCCCGATTTCTCCCGCCAGTTCAGCCACCCGGAAAAGGCCGTGCCAGAAATAGCACCGCCTCTGTTCTTCCCGCTTTGTCCACCGCATCCAGAGCGGTAGGGTGGCGGGGCGCAACGCCCCGAACCAAGCGGAGGCGGAACTGGCCTGTCGGCCCGGGTTGGCAGGTACGCGCACCAAAACCGAAGTTTTTCCTTGCTGGAGGCCAAAAGTCAGCGAGAATCCCTCACCTCAAAGGAGGAAGGGTGGCTGAGTCCGGTTTAAGGCACTCGACTCGAAATCGAACGTGGCAGCGATGTCACCGCGGGTTCGAATCCCGCCCCTTCCGCCATGCTGCATTCGCGTTTCGCGCGGACTTAACCCATTGGCGAAAAATAGGAGTGATGGTAAATCGTAGGCCCCATTCGGGTGCGCCACTTGGTCCATCAGCGTAGTAACGGCCACCGACCTGCAATTGAACCGGCAGGGTTCCCACCTTTATCATCTGGGCAATCTCGACGTTGACCGGTACCAGCCATTGGTTCGCACTCCAGTCGTAAAACGATTCCGTATTGATGCCGAAGGTGGTTTGCCTTTTGGTCGTGTAGCTCAAGAACGGCTGAAGAAAGGTGGTGTTTAGGTCCTCCCTGCCGTTCTTCCCGTGGGTGCTCCAGAGATGGTTCACGAGGATTCCAATATTCCATGGACCCTTTTGTTTAACGAGGGCCAGGGTCGGCCCGGCGCCCCATTGCTGGCGTCCGAGCCGGTTGTCCACGGCGGTCGCGTATCGAAGTACCGGCCCTATCCCCCAGATGATTCCGCCGGGTCCTGGCTTTTTAGTGGAAAAGAAAAAACTTTGGGTAATATCGCTGAGACCGGCCTGATAGTTGTCCATGGAGAACCGTTTTTTTACTTCTCGATTGAACTGACGCTCGGCTGCCCGCTCCAGCTCCTCTCTCACTTTCTTTGGAAAAGATGCGAGCAAGTCTTTCGGTACTCCAGGGAAGCTTGGGAGCGGTCCTTTAAAGATGTCTCGCTGTGAAATATAGGGGATGAACGTGCGAATTATCAGCCTCCAGTCCGGGCCCAGGCTGACCGGCAGGGTGGGCTGAAAAATGAGCCTGTATTGCCTGCCTTTATCCAGCGGGCCCATCTTGAAATCCCAGTTGTGCAGCAACGGCGCAGTGATGAGAGGAGACAACGGATTCTGCTGCTCTCTTGCGAGATTTTGTTCATCGTCCTGCGCGAAACTTTTAATTGGCCAAACCGCTACGGCTGCTGCAAAAAGGAGCATCGGAATTGCAGGCCGGGGTGGAAATCGCGGTCCTCGTTTGCGACGAGCTATCATCAGGAAACGATAAACTTCGTTTGGCATCTGCCTATCGTGGGCCAATACCGATTCGGTCGCCAAAGGGAAGCTCATGGAGCACCGCGGCATTGGCCTTTTTCGTGGCGTCCGTTGCGGGCTTTGGTTCGTCCTGGGCCAACGCCGCAGCCGTCAACATACCGCATAGCACCAAGGCGGCGAGCCACTCCGTATTTCTCGTCATGTCGGGATTATCGACACGCCCGGCCGGAATGGCCGTCTAGATGGGTATTAGGCCGTTCTCTCCGGGCAAGGCCGCAATGGAATGACCTGGCAGTAGGAGGACTCCAGCGCGGCGTGGGAACCTTGCTCGCCGCTGGATTCCCCGACGGCGAAAAGCGCGTGGGTCGGGATGCCGTTTTCGCCGTTCGCGATGAAGAGCTGGGGCCGCTCCATCATGGATGGGAACGTCTTCGTGCCGTCTTCCCAGAGGATTTCCCGCCGGTAGGCCAAAGGCGGATTGGAGAGCGTCCAGTCCACTCCGTTGCCGGAAGAAGCGTGCATCCCTCCGCGCGGCTCGCCGCAATAACCGCCCGCCATGTCTTTGGCGATCATCTCGAAAGAGCCGCTGGCGTTGCACCAGACGTACGGATCCTCCAGGTGGTCCCCCGTGGAGTCGCTGGTCAGGATCGGCGTATCCGTCATGCGCCGATAAGGCCCGGCTGGTTCATCGGGCTGCTCCGTCATCGCGACCCCGAACCGGAGGAGATCGCCGTACTTCGAAACCGCCTTGTAAATGAGCAAGATCCTCCCGTCGGCAAGCACGCAGGGAGCGGGGTTGGTGGTCATGAGCGAATCCCAGCGCCCCGGACGGGGTTCAAGAATGGGTCGGTCGAACCGCGTCCACGGCCCGGCGGGCGAAGGGGCGATGGCCACGCCGATGCGCTGGTTGGCGTGCGCTTGCGCCACGAGAGGGGAGCGCTCTTCCTCCGGTCGCCCCGGCTCCGGCATCGCGCCATCGTAACGGCTCCCGGTGTAGAAGAGCAGGTAGCGGTTGCCCAGCCGCCGGATCGTCGGATTGTGCGTCATCAGCCCGTCCCAATACTGCCCGCCGCGCGGCGGCAGAACAGTTCCGGCGAACGTATAAGGCCCCTCCGGAGAGGCCGAGACCGCGCGGATAATCTCCGAGTTCGTCAGCCAGTGCGGGTGAAACACGAGGCCGCGCGGCCACCGCGACGCAAAGAGATGATAAAGCCCGTCCTCGCCCCGAATGGCCGATCCACACCAGACCCAGTAATCCTCAAGACGCAGCCCCCATTCCTTTTTGGTCGGCATCAGCGCATAGCGAAATCCAGCGCGAACTTCGGCCTCGGTCCCTGCGTCGTCGTGATGCTTGCGCTCGATCATGGTTTGCTCATGCCCCAGATGGCGGGCATTTGCAATCCCGGTTGTTTGCAACGATTACCTTAATTTTAATTTAATCTCGTTGAGGGTGAATCGCTCTTCTTTCAATTTGACAATGCTTTTCACACGGGCAAGCGAATCTTCGCTGTAAAACTGGTATCCCACTTCGTTTACTTTCGCGACTTCCAATAAGCCCTCTTTTGTCCAGTGCCGGATGGTGGAGACGCTTTTCCCCGCACGCTTCGCCAGTTCGCCTATTTTCAGGAGGTGGACTTCCTCGTCTCTCGTATCCACACTCTCGCCCTCCACGGCCTTTAGGTAAATGTTCAATGAGCGATCAACGGCATCGGTGATGATTTTGAGGAAGTCATCCTTGGATCCACCTAATTGCGCTTTCTCCAGGGAGCCGATATATGCCAGACGGTCTCTTTTCCGGATAATCGCTGCGGGATAGCCCTCCATCAGGAGGATCATATTCATGAGGAGCCTTGCCGTTCGACCGTTGCCGTCCACAAACGGATGAATCGTAACGAGACGATAGTGCGCCTCCGCAGCCAGTTCGACCGTGTGCAAGCGGTCAGCCTCATTCAGCCATTGGAGAAACTCGCCCATCAGTTCCGGCACTTTACGCGGATTTGGAAGGATGACGCGGGAACCGGCGATTCGGACCGGGACATTCCGATAGTGGCCAGCGTGGGCATCATCAATTCCTTTGAGGATGACATCGTGGATATGAAGGATGTCTTTTTCGCTGAGGCTTTGCGGGCGGCGTTTGACCTGCTCTTTCACCCAGTCCAAGGCGTGCGCATGGTTGCTGGCCTCCAAATGCTCTACCAACGACTTCCCTCCAACCGTCAGCCCCTTTTCCACAACCAGAGCCGTTTCACGTCGGGTCAACGTGTTGCCTTCGATGGCATTGCTCGTATAGGTCAGTTCTACCCGGAACCAATCATCCAGATTGTGCACCAGTGCTTTCGGCAAGGGCCGGGACTGATCCAACTGCTTCTTCTTCGTGGTGATCGCTTCAAACATCATTGAAGCATAAACCATCACGTTATGGTTTACGAGAACTACCTGCCAGAGATTTG
>CAZYVL010000052.1:5659-16625 GCA_964651005.1 uncultured Chthoniobacteraceae bacterium
ATTGAAGCATAAACCATCACGTTATGGTTTACGAGAACTACCTGCCAGAGATTTGAGGTTGGGGAGCGCACCAAGTTTTCACCCCGAGTTTTCTTGCCACTCCAGAGTGGCTCGGGGCATAGTTCGATCCTTGGAAACCGCTGGTGAAAGCGAGCGGAGTCTGCGCTTTCGTCTCGCTCCATTTAATCAGCGATTCCAATTCCCTTGGGCCTATAGCTCAGCGGTTAGAGCAGGGGACTCATAATCCCTTGGTCCCAGGTTCGAATCCTGGTGGGCCCACCGGGGCTTTCGTCCCGGGCACGGTCCCCACGGTCCCCACGGCTCCCACGGTCCCCACGGTCCCCTTTTCCACCCACCGCGCGCCGCCGTCGAGCACCTTCCGGGCAACGCGGTAACCCGCGCGGTCGTTGTTGTGCCGCAGCGCGTCGAAGAGCCGCTCGATCCGCAGGCGCGCGTTTTCGCAGAAGTACGCGGCCAGCGCGACCGGCTCCAGATCGTGAGGCTCCCCGGCTTCCGTGCGGGCCGCCTGGCCCTCCGCTGCCAGCGCCTGGGCGCGGGCGCACGCGGCGGCCATGGCGAAAAGCTCCGTGCCGATGTCCACGTACCGGCCCAGCAACACCTGCTCGCGCTCCAGCTTCGGGCCGTGCCGCGCCATCGCATAAAAGAGTGAGGCCGCCAGGCGGCGCGTGGCGCGCTCGGCCCAGCGCATCGGCTTCGCGAGCTGCGGATGCCACGTCACCCTCTCCCCCCCCGCCTGCCCCGGCAGCAGCAGGCGCGGGAGCCAGTGCGAGTAGAACCACGCGGCGCGCACGGCAGCCCGCAACCGCGCCGTCACCGGGGTGCGGCGGTCGAGCACCGGCCCGCCGATCTTCAAATGCGGATCGAGCGCCTCGCGGGCAATGAAGAGCCGCATGATCTCGCTCGAACCCTCGAAAATCGTGTTGATGCGCGAGTCGCGGAAGAACCGCTCCACGGGCACTGGCTCCTCGCCGCGCGCAGCGAGTGACTGCGCGGTTTCATACCCGCGCCCGCCCCGGATCTGCATCGCCTCGTCCACGGCCTCCCACGACCGCTCCGTGGCCCAGAGCTTGCACATCGCCGCCTCCAACCGCACGTCCGCGTGCTTGTCGCGATCCACCAGGCTCGCGGTGTAAAGCGTCATCGCCTCCATCGCGAAGGTGTTTGCGGCCATGCGGGCGATCTTCTCCGCGATCGCGGCGTGCGTGCCGATCGGCGCGCCCCACTGGACGCGCTCGGCGGCCCAGCGGCGCGTGATCTCCAGGCAACGCTTCGCCAGCCCCGTGCAGGCGGCGGGGAGCGTGAGCCGCCCGGTGTTGAGCGTCGTGAGCGCGACGCGCAGCCCTTTCCCCTCGGCCATCACGATGTTCTCCCGGGGCACGCGGACATTGCGAAAGCGGATCACGGCGTTGTAAAGCGCGCGCAGCCCCATGAACCGGCAGCGCCGCACGACCTCGACCCCCGGCGTATCCATATCGAGCAGGAACGCCGTCACCTGTTCGCGTTCGCGGCCGCCGATCACTTTCGGCGGCGTCTTCGCCATGACGATCACCACGCCCGCCCGGGTGCCGTTGGTGCACCAGAGTTTTTCCCCGTTGAGCACGAACGCCTCGCCGTCCGGGGTCGGTTCGGCGCGTGTCTCCATGCGCGCGGGATCGGAGCCGACCCCCGGCTCCGTGAGCGCGAAGGCGGAGATCTCCCCGCCTGCCACGCGCGGCAGAAAGCGCCGCTTCTGCTCCTCGGTCCCAAAGAGGATGAGCGGCTGCGGCACGCCGATGGACTGGTGCGCGGAGAGAAGCGCCGTCAGATTCCCGCACCAGCTTGCCAGCAGCGCCGCCGCGCGGCAGTAGTTCGTCTGCGAAAGGCCGAGGCCGCCGTACTCCGGCGCGATCTTGATGCCGAAGGCCCCGAGCTTCGCCAGCCCCTCGATCACGGCGTCGGGGATCTCCCCCGTGCGGTCGATCTCCCCGGGATCGACCTCGCTTTGCAAAAACCGCTCCAGCCGTTGCAAGAAAGCGTCCCCCCGGGCGCGGTCCTCCGCGCTCTGCAACGGGTACGGCACGAGCGCGCCGGAGTTCCAGCGGCTCAGGCCCATGAAAAGCCCTCCCGCGAAACCGCGCTCTCCCGCTCCCGCTTCCCGCGCGGCCTCGGTCATTTCGAGGGCGGCGCGCTGCTCCGGGGACATCCGGGAGGTGTCGATGACCTCCCGGAATTCGGGCGCTTGGGATGGTTTGGCACCCTCGGCGGCCCGGGCCGGGCCGGATGGGCTGGATGGGCTGGATGGGCCGTGGGGATCACTCTGCTGCGTCTTCATAAAATTTTCGCTTTTGCGCGGCCATCTCGCGCAGGCGGCCGCACGGTTCCAGCCGGAGCGCCTCCATCTCGGCGACCAGCGTTCCCGCTCCGAGCGTGTCGATATAGCGGAGCGGCCCGCCCCGGAACGGCGGGAACCCGGCTCCGAGCACCATTCCGAGATCGGCCTCCCCCGGCGTCGCCACCACCTTCTCCTCCACACAGCGGGCCGCCTCATCGAGCATTCGGAAGACCATCCGGTTACGCAGGCTTTCGAGATCGGGCGCGGTTCCCCCCTTGCGGAAGCTCAGCGCGTTCCAGTTCGCCCGCGGCTCCCGGCCTCCCGCGTATTGGTAAAACCCGTGCCCGGTTTTCCGCCCGAGCAGCCCGGCCTCCACCATCGTCACGAGAAACGGCGGCACGGCGATCCGCGCCGGGTAGGCTTCCGCGAGCGTCCGCGCCACCTCCAGGGCGACGTCCAGCCCCACTTCGTCCGCCAGCCGCAGCGGCCCCATCGGCATCCCGAACTCGACCATCACCGAATCGACCGCCTCCACGCTCGCGCCGTTGTCGAACGCCGCCGCCGCCTGCATCAGGTACGGCAGCAAGACGCGGTTGACAAGGAACCCCGGCGTATCGCGCACGACCACCGGCGTCTTGCCGATCTGGTGGACGAACGCGAGCGCACGCTGCCGCAGGTCCGGCCCCGCCCGCTCCGGCAGCACCACTTCCACGAGCGGCATCCGGTGCACCGGGTTAAAGAAATGCAGCCCCAGCACGTGGCCCGGCCTGCCCGTCCCCGCCGCGAGGCGGCCCACGGGGAGCGCCGAGGTGTTCGTGGCGAGGAGCGTCTCCGGCGGCGCGGCGGCGTCGAGGTTCCGGAAAAGTGCTTCCTTCACGGCGAATTTTTCGACAGCGGCTTCGATCACCCATTGCGCCCGGGCAAGCGGGGCTTCGTAGGCGGCGGGAGAGATCCGGTCCATCCCGTCACGCGCCTCGCGCCGGGTCATCAGGTGCCGCGCCACGGCTTCGTCGTAGAGCTTGCGGATGCGCTCCATCCCCGCGCCGAGCCGCTCGGCATCCACCTCGCGCAGCAGCACGCCGATCCCGCGCGCGCTGAGCCATTGCGCAATCGCCGCGCCCATGACCCCCGCGCCGATCACCGCCGCCTGGCGCGTTGGGATAATTCCTCCAGTCCCTTTGGCTGCCTCCCGGGCCGCCTTGCGCGCCGCCTCCTGGAGCAGAAAAACGCGGAAGAGATTGCGGCATTCGGGGTCGCCTGCAAGCCGCGTCACCGCCTCCCGCTCGCGGGCCAGCGAGGGGGCAGGATCGCCCGTTCCCGCTCCGGCCAGGATCACGTCGAGCGCCGCGATCGCCGCCGGGTAGTGCCCGTGTGTGCGCCGGAGCGCCCCGGCCCGCGCCCGCCCCCCGACGGTGGTGGCCGTGATGCGGTTGATCCAGCCGCGCCAGGCGGAAGGCCGCGCCTTCGCGCGCTTGCCGATCTTCCGGAGCGCCGCACCGAGCAGCCACTGGCGCGGCACCACCTGGTCGATCATGCCGAGCCGCAGCGCGGCTTCCGCGTCGAGCGTCCGCCCCCGCAGGACGAGATCGAGCGCGCGCGGGATGCCAACGAGCCGGGGCAGGCGGGTGGAGCCGCCCCACGCGGGAAGAATCCCCAGCTTCGTCTCCGGCAGGCCGATGCGGGTCTGCTTGTCGGGCGTGGCGAGGCGGAAATCGCACGCCAGCGCCAGTTCGTAGCCGCCGCCGAGGCACGCCCCGTGGATCGCCGCGACGGTCGGCACTTGGAGCGCCGCGATCCGGTTGAAGACCTGCTGGCCCAGCTCCAGATAGTCGGAAAGCAGCGCGGGGTTCTCGGGGCCTTTCTTGAGCAGCTCAAGATCCGCCCCGGCGAGGAAGACCGACTCCTTCGCGCTGATAAAGATGACGCCGCGAATATCCCGCGCCGCCTCGATCTCCGTGAGCAGCCGTTCCAGCTCCAGCAGCGTGGAGGGGTCAAGCGTATTGGCGGAGGATCCTGGCTTGTCGAAGCTCAACAGGCAAATCCGCCCCGGCTCGTTGATCCATTTCTCCTGAATGGCAGCCGCGCCGCCAGAAGGGGGAGGGGAGGGCGTCGTCGCCATCGACGCAGCGGCAGCAGGTCTGGGCTTTGGATTCGGGTTTGGGTTTGGATTTGTGGGTTCGGGTTCCATCATCAACTCCTTTCCAGCCAGAGGGCTTCTCCCTGGCCGCCCCCGACGCAGAGCGTCGCCAGCGCGCTCCGGGCACCCCGGCGGCGCAGTTCCATGAGCGCCGTGAGCACGAGCCGCGCGCCGGTCGCGCCGACCGGGTGCCCGAGCGCAATCGCGCCGCCGTTGACATTGAGCCGCTCCCGGTCGAAGCCCGGCAGCCGTTCCTGCACGGCGAGCACCTGCGCGGCAAACGCTTCGTTGATCTCTACCAGATCCGCCTCCGGGAGCGAGAAGCCGCGCTCCTCCAGCATTCCGACCGCTGGCACCGGCCCGAGACCCATCCGCGCGGGATCGCACCCCGAGCAGGCGAAGTCCACCATGCGCCCGAGCGGCGCCAGCCCCAACTCCGCGGCCCGCCGCCCGGTCGTGACCAGGAGCGCCACCGCGCCGTCGGAGATTTGCGAGGAGTTGCCCGCCGTCACGCTCGCCAGCGCCGGGTTGTGCCGCTCGAAGACCGGCTTGAGCGCGGCAAGCATCGTGGGCGTCTGGTTTTCGCGCGGCCCGTTGTCGGCGCGGACCACCTCCGTCCCCCCGCCGGGCGTTGGGACGAAAACGGGGGCGATCTCCTCCGCGAGCCGCCCGCGCGCGGCTACGGCCCGCTCGTGCGAACGGAGCGCGAAGGCGTCCTGCGCCTCGCGGGAAATGCCGCACTCCCGCGCGAGCAGCTCCGCGCTCTCGCCCATGTTGAGGCCGCTCACCGGATCGGTCAGCCCGAGCCGCAGCCCGACGCGCGGCTTGAAGTCGCCCCGGCGGAACGCCGCCGCCGCGAGCAGCCGCCTGGGGAAACTTTTCGCCCGGTGGAGCGCGTTGAATTTCGCCGCCGCCGAAGGGCGGAAGAGAAGGGGAATCTGCGACATGCTCTCCGCGCCGCCCACGAGGTAGAGCGAGCCCCGCCCCGCGCGCAGGCGCAGGAACGCCTGGACGATTGCCTCCATCCCCGAGGCGCAGTTGCGCGAGACCGTCAGCGCGGGCACGCTCTGCGGAATCCCGGCGCGCAGGGCGATCACGCGCGCCACGTTGGTCGCCTCGGCGGGCTGGGAGACGCACCCGAAGATCACTTCGTCGATCAACCCCGGGTCGAGGCCCGTCTTCGCCAGCAGCGCGTTGACCGCCTGGCGGCCGAGTTCATCCGCCGCGAGCGAGGCGAGCGCCGTCCCCGCCTTGCAGAAGGGGGTGCGCACGCCCGCGGCGATCACGATTTCTTCATTGGCACTGAAGGGACTCTGAGAACTCTGGGGACTATTCATGGCGGCCTCCTCCTGCCGTGGCCACGGCTGTGGCCGCGACCGGTTTGGAATCAGAGTTTAAGGAAGCGGAGGGCGCGGGGCGGTGATCGGCCAGCCGCACCTCCTTGATCTGCGTGCCGACGCCGTGGAGTTCCCGCATCTCCGCCCCGGTGTGGAAGACGATCCGGTTGGGGCGAATTTCGAGCTTCGCCGCCAGCAGCCGCTCCAGCTCCGCGCGGAGGCTCTCGTTCGGCTTGCCCGGCACACTGTTGGCGGCCTGCACGTGCAGGATCAGCTCGTCCACCTCCAGCGGATCGTCCTGCCGCTTGCGCAGCTCCACCTGCCAGGTGCTTACTGCCTCACACTCGTCGAGAAGATGTTCAAGCACGTTGAAATCGACCAGCGTCCCCTTGAGCTTCTCCAGCCGCATTTCGCGCACTTCGGATTTGCGCCCGATCTCTCCCACCAGGCGCGGCACGGCCCGCCCGCAGTGGGGGCACGGCTCGTAGAAAAGCCCGCCGTCGATCACATCGCCCGTCCGATAGCGCAAGGCCACGCTGCCGCGCGCGGCGAGCGGCGTGAAGACGATCTCGCCCGGCTCGCCCGGCCCGCGCGGTTCGCCTGTCTCGGGATCGACGATTTCCACAATCCCCAGATCCGGGCAGAGGTGATAGCCGCCGGAGGGCTCTCCCGGCGCGAAGGGGCACTCCGCCCACGCCATCTTGGCTTCGGTAAATCCGTATGTGCTCAACACGTCGATTTTCTCCGCGCCGAGTTCCCCCGCCAGCTTGCGCAGCTTGCGGCGGATTCCGGCGGGGGCTTTCTCCCCGCCGAGGACGATTTTGCAGAGATTCGGCAGCAGCGTTCCGTCGCTGGCCGCCTCCTTGAGCAGGTGGTAGAGAAACGTCGGCATCCCGATCAGCACGTCGGGCCGCAGCTTTTTGAGCAGGCGCAGGTTTCCCTCCGTCCCCATCGTCTTGCCGCCGCCCGTGCCCAGGACGAAGACGCCAAACTCCTCGCCCGCGTAGTGCGTGATCCAGAAAGCCAGATGCGGCGCGAACGGGAAGAGATTCATCATCCGCTGCTCGCGGCGCGCCCCGCAAACGCGCATCACCGCCGCCCCGGCGGTCTTGAGCACGGCAATATCCGCCGCCGTGTAGAGGAAGGGGACGGGGTCGGCGGAGCGGCCCGTCGTGCTCGTCATCAGCAGCGGGCGGAACTCGCGCTCGAACTCCGCAGTGACGGCCGCGCGGCCCCGCACGAGCGCGCGGAGGATCGCGGAAGGCCGCCGCGCCAACGCTTTCGGATCGGGTGTGAGGACGAAGCGCCGCACCGCGTCGGCAGAGTGGAAATCGGCCTTGGTGGTGAAGGGGATGCGCCGGAGATCGTCCGGCGTGCGGAGCTGGGCGGGGTCGAAGCCGACCTGTTGAAAACGTTCCCGGTAGTGCGCCGAAAAGGGAAGCACCGTCGTGCGCAGGTAGCGGGCGAGCTGCCGCACCTGGCGCTGGCGCAGCGCCAGGTCAGGCCGTTTATCAGGCCGCGTTTCAGGCCGCGACGGCCACGGATTTTGCCGGCTTTGTGTGGGGTTCATCGCCGTCTCCTTGGATGAGGGCCTTGAGTTCCGGGAGATGCGCCTCGGCCACTTTCCGGCCAAGGGCGATGTATTTCCCGGGGTTGGTGAAGTCGTGCCACTTCGCGTCGGGCGCGATCGGCCAGAGCACCACGTCGGCGTCCTTGCACGCCGCCTCGGCCACCCGCATCTGCACGCCGTGCGTGCTGCGGAACATGGTGTCGAGGATGTTGCCGTGGGCGAAATAGTTCAAATGACGATGCAGAAACCGGCTCACGAGGCGGGCCGGGCGCGGTTTCGCTCCTCCCTTCTCCTCATCTACGGAGCGGCGGAGCTGTTCGGGCGTGGGGATGGTGTTGACGGCGATGATCCGCTCCACACCCATTTCCACGAGCACGTCCACCGGGAGCGGATCGGCGATGCCGCCGTCGATGTAGAGTTCCCCGTCCAGCCGCACGGGGACGCAAATCCCGGGAATGGCGATGCTCGCTTCCACCGCCGAGGCGACCTTGCCGCTGGAGAAGACGACCCGCTCCATCGTCTCCAGCGCCGTCGCCACGACGCGCAGCGGGCGCATGAGCTGCGAGAAGCGCGCATCGCCGATCGAGCGTTGCAGCCGCCGCGCTGTCCGCCGCGCGCGCATGAAGCCCTCCCTCGGCGGGAGCACCGGGTCGAGAAGATGAAACAACCCCCAGCGCCCCTCCAGCTCCCGGGCGATCCGCTCCATCGCCTCGCCCGTGTAGCCGTGCGCCCAGGTGGAACCGACGTACGCCCCCATGCTGGAGCCCGCGATGACATCGACCTCCAGCCCGTTCTCCTCCAGCACCTGGATGACGCCGATATGCGCCAGCCCCTTCGCGCCGCCCGAGGAGAGGGCGAGGCCGACGCGCCGCTGCCCGATCTCCCGCGCCAGCCGGTTGAGGTGCATTGCAAACGCCGGGCTGGGGCTGGCGTCGGCGTTGAAGGAGACATCGCGCACGAAGGCGTGCACCGGGCGGCCCACTTGCTTGAGGATCTCGTTAAACTCCTCCTGCGGGAGGTTCGGCTCCACGTGCAAAATGGGGCGGATCTGCGCGTGCGGCGTCGCCTCCTCCCCGGGCAGCAGAAGCTGGAAGTCGAGAAGATCGCGCGCGGTCTGGCGGAGAAAAACATAGGCAATGTCGGCCTGGACCATGCTTTCGCGGACGACCGGCGTCGGGATTTCCGCCGCCGCGTGGACAAGGACAAAATCGTAGTGCATCCCGAGATGGCTCAGGAACGGGGCGACAAACTCCGGCTCGTGCGGGTCGCCCCGCACAGCGACGCGGAGTTCGGAGAAACCGGCATCCGCCTCGCGCACCCACTCGCGCAGGCAGAACTCGCCGTTAAACCCGTTGCACTTGCCCGAGACGGCGGGCCATTGCGCGAGCGCGAATTTTTCGGGCGAGGGGAGAAGCTCGACCAGCAGCACCCCGCCGCCCGCCATCGTCTGAACAGCGGCGGCCAGCGCGCGGTGCTCGCGCGCCGCGTTTTCGCGCCCAGGCATGGCGACGAGCGAGACGATCCGGCGCGCGCGCAGCCGATGGCGGGAGCCTCCCGTCCCGCCGTTCGAGTCGAGCCGCGGGCCGTTCTCCGGGCGGGTTGCCGATGGCTGGCCCCGCCCCGCGATGGAAGCGGAAAAGCGACCTGCCACGCTCGGCTTGGCGGCGAAAATCCTCTCCAGCTCCGCCGTGGGAATCCTCAGCAGCACACAGTGGGTGAGCACGCTGACGGTCGTGCGGTACGGTTCGTTATTAAGCAGCTCCCGCGCGCCGAGCGAGTCGCCCGGGCCGTAGACCGTCTCCACGCCGTTGCCCGGAAAGCGCGATTCGCATCGCCCGCTCAAGATCAGCCAGATCGCCTCGCACGGTTGCCCCTCGCGGTAGATAACGGTTCCCTTGGGGTATTCGTCGAGGGCGGCGCGGGCAATGAGCCGCCGCAGGGTGAGCGCGGGGATGAGCCCCAGCAGCGGGTGGGATTTGAGGAAGCGGGTGTTGATCTTGGGCTGGTTTTTCATTGCCGGTCACCTCCCCCCAGGGGTGGGTTCCGAAACCGCCGCCGCCAATACCAGTCTGCTACCAGTAAACTCTTGGCTCCTTTGACACCTTCAGAACTTTTCGCTCCTGGGTTCGTGCTTTTTTATAGCACACTTTTGCCCCTTTTGCAAATGCCCGCCCCACGTTTCAGCCTTGATGCGGAGCGCCCGGCGATTGAAGCTCAAAGGGATTTCCATGAAAGAAGAGCCAAGAGTCGTTCTCATCGGCGCGGGTTTCGGCGGGATCGCCGCCGCGAAGATCCTGGCGGATGCCCCCGTGCAGGTCACGGTCATTGATCGCGCCAACCATCACCTCTTCCAGCCGCTGCTCTACCAGGTGGCCACGGCGGCGCTCTCCCCGGCGCAGATCGCGCAGCCGATCCGGCATATCCTGCGCGATGCCAAGAACATCACCGTGGCGATGGACGAGGTGCGCCAGATCGACCCCGCCGCGCGCGAGGTGATCGGCGTGGACGCCCGCTACCCTTACGACTACCTGATCGTGGCGACCGGCGCGCGGCACTCCTACTTCGGCCACCCCGAATGGGAAAAAGACGCTCCCGGTCTCAAGAGCATCGAGGACGCGCTGGAAATCCGCCGCCGGATGTTGCTCGCTTTCGAGCGGGCCGAGAGGAGCGACGACCCGACGGAACGCGACCGGGAGCTGACCTTCGCGGTCATCGGCGCGGGGCCGACCGGCGTGGAAATGGCCGGGGCCATCGGCGAGGTCGCACGGTTTACGATGGTGCGCGATTTCCGACGGATCGACCCGGGGCAGGCGCGCATCGTCCTCATCGACGCCGCGCCGCGCGTCCTCCCGACCTTTGACGAAAAGCTCTCGGCCAAGGCTCTGGAGCAGCTCCGGCGTATCGGCGTGGAGGTGCGTACCGGCGCGGGGGTGAAGGGGGTGACCGCGCAAGGGGTGCAACTGGAGGAGGAGTTCATCCCGTGCGGCACGGTGGTCTGGGCGGCGGGCAACGCGGCGTCACCGCTCGGCAAGCAGCTTGGCGTCGAGACCGACCGCGCCGGGCGCGTGCCGGTCTCGCCCGAGCTGACCGTCCCAGGGCATCCCGAGGTATTTGCCATTGGCGATCTCGCCAGCTTCACCCACCAGGGCGGCAAGCCGCTCCCCGGGGTTTCCCCCGTGGCGATGCAGCAGGGGCGGCACGCGGCGCGGAACATCCTCGCCTGCATCGCCGGGGAGCCGATGAAGCCGTTCCGCTACTTCGACAAAGGGTCGATGGCGACCATCGGCCGCCACGCTGCCGTCGTGGACATGCGCGGCTTCCGTTTCAACGGCTTTACCGCCTGGCTCGCCTGGCTTTTTGTCCACCTGATCTTCCTGATCGGCTTCCGCAACCGCATCCTGGTCTTCCTGCAATGGGCATGGAGCTACGTGAACTACTACCGCGGAGCGCGGCTGATTACGGAAGTCAGGGAGAAGCCGCCGGAGGGGTGAGGGGTGAGGGGGGCACTACCCCCGAAGTTCCTCGCGTTTTTCCACACCCGGCGAGGGCCGGGGTGGCGATTTCCGGGGTATGAAATGCGAAGTTTGCGG
>CAZYVL010000053.1:0-16569 GCA_964651005.1 uncultured Chthoniobacteraceae bacterium
TGGCGAGGCGGATCGCGTCCCAGTTGGCCAGGCGGATGCACCCGTGGCTGGCGGCGCGCCCGATGGTCTGCGGGTTGTTGGTGCCGTGGATGCCGATGCCCCGTCTGCTCAGGCCGATCCAGACGACCCCGACGGGGTTGGTCGGCCCGGCGGGGATGTTGTAGAAATTCTCGGTGCGCACGCCGTGGTTGAGCACCCCTTCGTCATGCCGGAACCACGGCATCGTCGCGATACCGAGAATCCGCCACGTCCCCGCCGGAGCCGGGAGGCTCGACGAACCGGGGGTGATCGGGAACGCGGCGATCAGCGCGTCGCCGTCGTAAAGCTCCAGGACGCGCTCCTTCGTGTGGATCCGGATGACCCGGCTCTGGAATTCCGGGACTTTCGGCAGCTTCGCGATGGCGCGTACCTCCTCGATCTTGAAGGGGGACACGTTCGGCACGCGCACCTCGACTCCCGCCGCGAGGTGGTCGAGATTCAGGCCGGGGTTGATCGTCTGGAGCAGCTTGGGGGAGCAGTGGAAACGCTCCTCCAGGAACTTCGAGAGAGAGCCGTACGGCATCTTCTTGAGCTTTGCCTGCTCCTCCGGCTTGCGCGGTACTGCGCCGATCCGCCGCTCGTCCTCGGGGGTGATGGTGTAGAACGTATAGATCGGGTAGACGGAATCGAGCGGCAACCGGGAGATCCCCTCCTCCAGCGTGCCCGAGGGCGGAAGGCCGTGCGCCTTTTCGTAGCGCAGCAACGCCTTGGCGGTGAACTCCCCCGGCTCCCCGTCGATCTTGCCGGGGCCGAAGCCCTGTTGATCGAGAAAAATCTGGAGGCGGGTGGCGATCTCCCGCTCACCCGCCGGCTCGACTCGAACGACGTTTTTGGAGTTCTGGGCGCTCTGGGAGTCCTCCTTCTCGGAAACAGCCGGGGGCGGTGGCGGCAGCCCCCCCTGCCGCACCCCGGCGAGGGCCAGCGGAGCGGCGGAAAGCTCGGGAACGGGGGCGGGTTCGAAATCAAGGCCGGGTTCGGAATGCTCCGGGGCCGGGGATGGCTGCGCGAGGGCAACCGTTGCAAACAGCGGTGCGAGCCAGAAAAACAGACTCTTCTTCATATCCAGGAAAAAACAGGGAAGGGGCGGCGGCAAGTCCCCGGGCACCCCAGGCACCCCGGGCAAAACACGGGGCAAAGGATGCCCGTGGCATCGGGTAAACTCCGCTTCTCCTCTCCTATGGCGTTTTTCCCCCTGCGTCAACAGAAGCATTCGGGATACCGGGGGAACCCCCTCCCCGAAACGAAAAAAACAGGCCGTCCATTCCGACGGCCTGTTTCTGCTGTTTTGTGATTGTTGCGATGACTGGCGGATGGCTACTCGCCCTTCCCGCCGCCATCTTCGCCGCCCGCGTGGCGCTCACGCCGGTGGGGGCGCTCTCCGCCCCTCTCTCCCCGGGGTCCGCCCATTTTCTGGAGCATCTTGTCCGCCGTGGCTTCAAGCGTGGGGTCGATCTTGACGATCGCGCTCTTGAGCGCCGCCCGGAGGGCCGTATTGGCGGCGTCCCGCTTTTTCGCGGCTTCCTGGACGGCGGGCGCTTTTTCCGCTTCCTCCCTGGCGGTGCGCAGTTTCTGCCGGTCCTCGGGGCTCATGCGGTCGCCGCCCTTGCCTTCCCCTTCTCCCTTGGGCGGGCGGGCACCGGGGCCGGGGCCCATCTTCGCGAGCAGCGGGGCGAGCGATGAGTCCTTGGCCAGGATCGCGCTCTTGAGCGCATCGCGGTAAGCCTTTTCCGCTTCGCCCTGGGTCTTCTGGGCGGCCATGACGGCGGGATCGGTTTTCGCCTGGCGCATGGCGGCCATCCATTTTCCGCGGGCACCCGAATCGGCCTTGTCGCCCGGTTCATGATGTTTTGACGCCGGGGGTTTTCCTTCGGAATCCCCTGATTCCGGAGGCGCGGCGTGACTGTTGATCGCGAAGCCCGAAAGCGCGGCAGTCACGAAGGAGAGGACGGTGAGATAACGGAGTGGTTTCATACGCCGATGAAAAACCGGCCTTTTATGAAAGTTGCTTGCCCCCGGCGGAAAGTTTTCAAGGCTCCTCAATCACACATTCACCCATTTTGGCGCCGGGCGGATACCGGTCTTCATTTTCTTTTTTGAGGGAAGCGTGTATGGGTGTCGCCTCCCGCCCCCCAGTGCCCACGACAAACCCGAGATCCCTGGCCTCCCGGCCGCTTTGCAGCGCGATTCTCTGCAGCCTGCTGACTTTTGCGACGGTTTGCCTTGGCATCGCCTGGGTGTATGTGGACGGCTGCCGGGAGGAGGCCCGCCAGACGCGGCTCGACCTGGAACGCTTCGCGAAGACCGGGGCGGCGCTGATGGACGGCGATCTCCATGAAAAAGAGGCGCAAAAAAATTTCCCGCCGAGCCCGCACGGGTGCAAGCCGTGTTGGCGGCTGGCGGGTCCGCTCGTCCGGCTGCACCGCGCCCGCCCGGAAGTGCGGCGTCTCTACACGGCGGTGATGCGGGACGGCGCGCTCCGGTTTGTCCTCGACACGGCGGATGCCAACGCCGCCCCCACTCCCGCTCCAGCGGCCCCTCCCCTGCGCCGCGTTCCGAACCCGGCCTTGCTTGCCTCCCTGCGGCTCGGTGTCGTGGCGAGCGAAGCCCGCTGGGCGCGGGAGGAACGCTGCCAGTTGATTAGCGCGTACGCGCCGTTTTACTCGGGGGGGAAAGTCGCCGGGGTGGTCGGGGTCGATCTGCCGATGCGGGAGAGCCGCCGCCGCGCGGGCTGGCTCGGGATGGTGGCGCTCGGCGGGACGGCGCTGGCGCTGGCGCTCTCGCTGCTTTTGGGCCGCCTGGTCTGGCGGCTGCGCCTGCGGGCGTCCGACCACGAACGGGACCAGAGAGAAGCGGCGGACGCCTTGCGGGCGGGGGAAAGCCGCTACCTCAACATGGTCAACAATCTCGTGGAGGTGGTCTTCCAGACCGACGGCGAAGGCCGCTGGACGTTCCTGAACTCCGCTTGGGAAAGGATCACCGGAGCCGACGTGGAGAGCAGCCTCGGGAGGCCGCTGCTCGATTTCGTCCACCCCGAAGACCGGGCGCGGAGCCGCGCCTTCTTCGACGCCCTGCTCCAGCCCGGGGCGGCGGCGCAGCGCCCCCTCCAGATTCGCCTCCTGACGCGGGCGGGAGCGGTCTGCTGGGTGGAGATCGACGCCCGGCCCGGCTTCGACGAAAACGGGCGGGGCGCCGGGGTCTCCGGGACGCTCGGCAACGTGACGAAGCGGAAGGAGGCCGAGGACGCCTCGCGGCTTAACCTCGAGCGGCTCAAGCTCGCGCTCGGCTCCTCCGATCAGGGGCTCTGGGACTGGGACCGCGCCACCGGCACCGTGACTTACGACTCCTCCTGGGCCGCGCTGCTCGGGCACTCCCCGGCGGAACTGGTGGACCTGGAACGCCGCAAGAACCCGTGGCGGGATACCTTCCGGCTGGAGGAGTGGGCCGAGGCGGCGCGGGCGTTCGAGGAGTATTGCGCCGGGCGGCGCGAGAGCTTCGACATCGAACAGCGCGCCCACCGCCGCGACGGGGAGTGGATCTGGCTGCGCGTGCGTGGCCGCGCGCCCGGCCCGGATTTCCGGAGCGACCCGCCGCGGGTGATCGGCACGATCGAGGACATCACCGCCCGCAAGACCGTGGAGGCAGACATCCAGAAGGCGAAGGAATCCGCGGAGATGGCCGACCGGGCCAAGAGCGAGTTCCTCGCGGTGATGAGCCACGAAATCCGCACGCCGATGAACGGCCTGATCGGCTTTACCAGCATCCTCTCGGAGACGCGGCTCGACCCGCAGCAGCGCGAGTACGTGGATGGCATCCGCAGCGGGGCCGATCTGCTGCTGGCGCTCATCGACGACATTCTCGATTTCTCCAAGATCGAGTCCGGCAATCTCGAACTGGAAAAGCGCCGCTTCAACCTGCGCGAATGCGTGGAGGACGCCCTCGGCGTCTTTGTCCACACGGCGGCGGTCAAGGAGATCGAGATGGTTTGCGACTTCGAGGACGACAGCCTGGAGTGGATCGAGGCCGACATGGCGCGGCTGCGCCAGATTCTCGTCAATTTGATCAGCAACGCCGTGAAGTTCACGCTTCAGGGGGAGGTCGCCATCCGTGTGTCGCGGAGGCTGGGAGGCGATGGCGTTGCCTTTGCCGTTTCGGACACCGGCATCGGCATCGCGCCGGAGCGGCTCTGCCGCCTTTTCAAGCCTTTTAGCCAGGCGGACTCGTCCACCACCCGCCGGTTCGGCGGCACGGGGCTGGGGCTGGCGATCTGCAAGCGGCTGGTGAAGCTGATGGGCGGGAAGATCGAGGTGGAGAGCGCGCCGGGGACGGGATCGACGTTCCGTTTCTCCATCGCCGTTTCGCGGATCGAAGGCGCGCCGCCCCCGCCGCTGCCCACGGGGCCGGAACCGGCGCGGCCCGCGCGGGTGTTGCTCGTGGATGACAACCGGCTGGCGCGGGAATCGCTCGCGCGCCAGCTTCGCCGCTGGGGGCTGGAGGTCGCCGAGGCCGCCGGAAGCGAAGCGGCGCTCGCCCTGGCGCGGACGCAAGCCCAGGCCCAAGCCCAAGCGGGAGGCGCTCCCTCCTTTCCTCCCTTCGCTCTCGCGCTGGTGGACCGGCGGCTCGCGGGCGCGGACGGCACCGAACTGGCACGGAGGCTCCGGTGCGTGGGCGAGATCCCGGCGGTGATCCTGCTGCTCCCGCACGGAATGACCGCCCGGGAGACGGAGGCGCGGATGCGGACGGGGATGCGCCCGCCCGGCTTTCAGATGGTGCTCGGCAAGCCGGTCCGCACCAGCCAGTTGCGCAACGCGGTGACTCGCGCGCTCCTGGAGGCGCGCCCGGTCGCGGGCACACCCCGGTCGCCAGCGTTCCCCCCTGCCCTCCCCTCCTCCACGCCGGAAACGCGCCGACGGCTGCCGGGAGAGCTTTGCCCGCTCAAAATCCTGATCGCGGAAGATTTCCCGCTCAACCAGCACATCGCCCAACTGATGCTCCAGCGGCTCGGCTACAGCGCGGACGCGGTGCTCACCGGCAAGGCGGCTCTGGAAGCGGTCTGCCGGAGCCGGTACGATGTCGTGCTGATGGATCTGCACATGCCGGAAATGGACGGCCTCCAGGCGACGCGGGCGATCCGCCAGTGGCAGGCGGAAACCGGGAGTACGCAACCGATCTACATCATCGCCCTGACCGCCGACGCGATGGTTGGCGACCGGGAGCGATGCCTGGAGGCGGGGATGGACGACTACCTCTCCAAACCGCTCCGCCGCCAGGAACTCGAAGCGGCGATGGCAAGAGCCTGGGCGCACCCGGGCAGGGAGGGCGGAGAGCCGGGCTGATCGGGGTTGCCAAACGGGGGTGGCCCGCTTCACAGTGTCGGCTTACCAGCTTACTCATGCGCGGCATTTTCATCTCTTTCGAAGGCTCCGACGGGTGCGGAAAATCGACCCAGATCCGCCTGCTCGCCCGGCGGCTGGAGGAGAGCGGCGTGCGCGTTTGCACCACCCGGGAGCCGGGCGGCACGCCGCTGGGCGAAGAGATCCGGCCCCTTCTCCAGACGGCCCGGGAGGGGGAGCGGATGACCCCGGAAACCGAACTGCTCCTCTTCGCCGCCAGCCGGGCGCAGCTCGTGCGCGAGGTGATCGAACCGGCCCTCGCTGCGGGCACCACCGTGCTGGCGGATCGTTTCCTGGACTCCACGACGGTCTACCAGGGCGTGGCGCGGCGGCTCGACCCGGAGTGGGTGCGCGCGATCAATGAATTTGCCGTCGGCGCGCTCCGCCCGGACCTGACCGTGCTGCTCGACCTGGAGCCGCTCGCCGCCCGGGAGCGGATCGACGCCCGCCGCGCTCCCGGCGTTGCCAACACCACCGACCCCGTGCGTGACAGGATGGAATCGCAGCCGCCGGAGTTTTACGAGGCGGTGCGGGCCGGGTATCTCGCCGTGGCCCGGGCGGAACCCGAGCGGGTGAAAATCATCTCCGCCGAAGGCTCCGTGGAAGCGGTCCAGGCGCGGATTTTGCAAACGATGGAGGAGAAATTTCATGGCCTTTTCGCCGCAGACCGCGCTTGAACTCCTGGGCCGCGCCCACGGGAACGGGCGGCTCGCCCACGCCTACCTGATTACCGGCGAGGCGGGCAGCGGCAAGCGCGTGCTCGCCTGGGGGCTGGCGCGGCGGGTGCTCAGGCTGGAGGAAGGGGCCGGGGCCGCCTTGCACCCGGATATTCATACCGTGGAGCCGGAGTCGAAGTCGCGGCTCATCCGCGTGGAGCAGACGCGCGAACTGGAGAAGGCGCTGCAAATGCGCGCCTCCCAAGGGGGGAGGGACGGGATGAAAATCGGCCTCCTCTTCGACGCGGAGCGGATGAACGCCTCGGCCTCCAACTCGTTCCTCAAGACCTTGGAGGAGCCGCCGCCGCACTCCCTGCTGATGCTGGTCACGGCGCACCCGGAGATGCTCCTCGATACGATCCTCTCCCGCTGCATCCTCGTGCCGCTGGCGGCTCCGGCCCGGCGCGAACCGCCGCCGCAGCAACGCCGCCTGCTCGATCTGCTGGCCCGCTTTTTCCAAAAACCCGACCCGGCGCTTGGCGCCGTCTTCACGCTCGTGCGCGAGTTCACGCTGCTGCTGGGCGAGGCGAAGACGGCGGCGCAGCAGCAGACGGGCGGGGAACTCGACCAGGAAGAGGCGCGCTACAGCCAGACAACCGACGGGAAATGGCTGGAGGAGCGCGAGGAACACTTCAAGGCACTGGCCGAGGCCCGTTACCTCCAGGAGCGCGCCGCGTTTATCGAGACGCTCCTGCAATGGTGGGGCGACGCGCTCCGGCACCAGCACGGCTCCGACGCGCTCGATTTCCCCGCATACGCGGAGGCGACGGCGGCGCTGGCCGGGCGCTTCCCCACGGAGGAACTCCTGAACCGGGTCAGCGCGCTGGAGACGCTGCGCGAGAACTTCAACCGCAACGTGCAGGAGCAACTGGCAATCGAAGTCGCCTTCCTGAAGGCGTTCGGGGGGCGGTGAGGGACTCGCGACTCGCGCGAAGGGAACTCACGCGAAGACGCGAAGACGCGAAGATTCGATGGAGGTTCGCGGAGGGATGGCCCGGTTGAAAGTTGCCGCACCGGGGGTTGAGAGGAACAAAAGCGGCTCCTCTCCAGTCCTTCGCGCCTTCGCGTCTTCGCGTGAGACTGATTCTCTCGCATCTTCGCGCGAGTGGGGGAAATCCCCTCCTCCGAGCCGTGCCGTCCAGGGCCGGAATTGCGCTTGCGCCCCCCATATGAAACTGAATACTCCCTTCGCATGATCGTCACCACTTCCGAGCTTTACAAGCTGGCCTATGGCCAATACGCCATCGGAGCCTATAACATCAATAACATCGAGCAGGCGATGGGCCTCTTTCGCGGGTGCGTGGAGAGCAAGGCCCCGTTCATCATCCAGCTCTCCAAGGGGGCGCGGAAATACTCCGACAAGCGGGTGCTCGAAGCGGTGATCCGCGCGACGGATGAGATTTTCCCCGAGGCGATCTACGCCGTCCACCTCGACCACGGCGACGAGGAGACCTGCTACGACTGCATCGAGTCGGGCTTCTACAGCTCTGTCATGATCGACGCCTCGCACGATCCCTTTGAGGAAAACGTCGCCATCACGCGGCGCGTCGTGGAGCGGGCGCACGCCAGGGGGATCTCCGTGGAGGCGGAGCTTGGCCAGCTCGGCGGCGTGGAGGAAGACATCGCCGTGGACGAAGGGAACGCCTGCCTCACCAACCCCGAGGAGGCCGTGGAGTTCATCCGCCGCACCGGCTGCGACGCCCTGGCGGCGGCCATCGGCACCAGCCACGGCGCCTACAAGTTTCGCGGGCAGCAGAGCCTGCACTTCGATGTCATCGAGAAAATCACCGCAAAGCTCGCCGCCGCCGGGCTCCCGCCGACGCCGATCGTCATGCACGGCAGCTCCAGCGTGCCGAAGTCCGAAGTCGAGCGCATCAACGCGGCGGGCGGCAAGCTCGACCCGGATGCGTGCGGCGTGAACGAAGAGGAGTACCTCCCCGCCGCGCGGCTCGGCGTGACCAAGATCAACATCGACACCGATGGCCGCCTCGTCTGGACGCGGGTGCACCGCGAGTTCTTCCGCGACCACCCCGAGCAGTTCGATTTCCGCCCGCCGGGCAAGATTTTCATGGACGAGTACGCGCGGTTCATCGCCCACAAGAACACCAAGCTCGGCTCCGCGGGGCAGCTCGACGCCGTGCGCGCCGCGCTGGCCCGGTAGGGAGCGGAGAATCCCCCAAAAAACCCCAAGGGGAGCTTACGGATTTCCCTCAGAGTGGCTCCAGGCTGAAATTACCCTTGCCCCCGCGTGGAAAGTCGCCTACATGCTCAGGATCGGCACATCGAATTCCCGTGTGCCGGTTTCCGCCGCGTGCCGCCGCGAGCGTGGCGGCAATAGGGAGCGATGGGCGGAGGGAGACCGCCGCTCATCCTGCGGAGACTAGAAAAACGGGTGCCCTCTCCCGCCACCGGAGCGGGCGCCCCAAGGAGAACAACCTATCCAAATAAAGCAGATTCGAGTCAACGGCCGCATTCGTGCCAAAGAAGTGCGGGTCATCGTTGCGTCCACCAGTGAGCAGCTTGGAGTCATGCGGCTCCAGGAAGCATTGCGAAAGGCCCAGTCCCTCGGAATGGATCTCGTCGAGGTCGCCCCCAACGCAACCCCCCCTGTCTGCCGGATCGTCGATTTCGGCAAGTTCCGCTACGAGCTTTCCAAGCAGGTCAAGGACAAGCGCCAGAGCGCCAACAAGCTCAAGGAAATCAAATTCCGCGTCAATATCGACGAGCACGATTACATGACCAAGATCCGGCGCGGCGAGCAGTTCCTCGACAAGGGAAACAAGCTCAAGGTCCAGCTTCAGTTCCGCGGGCGCGAAATGGCGCACAAGGAACTGGGGGACGCGGTGATGCGCCGCGTAAAGGAAGATCTCGCCACCATGGCCGCCGTGGAGATGGAGCCGAGGCAGATCGGCCGGAGCATCAACATGACGCTCTCTCCCCTCCCCGCCGCGAAACGCAGGCGGCGCTTCTCGCTCGCCGAACACGACGAGGAACACCCTGAGGAAGACGAGGACGAGGAGGAGGAGGACGACGAGGAAGAAGAGGAAGGCGCAGAGGAGAGCGAGAGCTGAGAGGCCAGGCCAGGCCGCGCTGAAGCATTGCAGCCACCCCCCGCCGCGCAACACGCCCGGCGGGGCTTGGGGCTTCCTGTTTTTTCCGTTTGGTTTGGTCCGACCTCGTTCCGGTTTTGTTCCGGTTTTGTCCAGTTTTATCCAGTTTCGCTTGGCAAGCCGCGCGGCAGCGGATAACCACGCTGCACAAAAATGGACTGGCTGCTCGATCCTCAGACGTGGTTGAGCCTTGGGACGCTGACCTTTCTGGAAATCGTCCTCGGCATCGACAACATCATTTTCATCTCGATCCTGGCCGGCAAGGTCCGGCCCGAGCAGCAGGCGCGTGCGCGTCGGCTCGGCATCGGGTTCGCGCTCATTACCCGCGTGCTGCTGCTCTGCGTGCTGGCGTGGCTCATCGGGCTGACCAAGCCGCTCTTCTCCCCCTTCGGGCATCCTGTCTCCGGCAAGGATCTGATCCTGCTCCTCGGCGGGCTTTTCCTCATCGCCAAGAGCACGCACGAAATCCACGGCTCGCTGGAGGGCGAGGAGATGGAAGAGGCGGCAAGCGGCCTTCCCGCGCCCCGGAACGGGACGAGCATCCTCTCCGTCGCCATCCAGATCGGGATCATGGATATTATTTTCTCGCTCGATTCGGTGATTACGGCGGTGGGCATTGCCCAGCAGCTTCCGGTGATGATCACGGCGGTGGTGATCGCGATGGGGGTGATGCTCTGGCTCTCCGGCCCGATCGCCGGATTCGTGGACCGGCACCCGACCGTCAAGATGCTCGCGCTTAGCTTCCTGATCCTCATCGGCGTGGTGCTGGTGGCCGACGGCCTCGGGCGGCACGTCCCGAGGGGGTATATCTATTTCGCCATGGCGTTCTCCATCGGCGTCGAGCTGCTTAATATGAAGATCCGCAAGAAGCACGAGCCGCCCGTGCACCTGCGCAGCCGCGTGGGGGATTGATCTCCTCCCGATGATTGCACTCGCTCCGCGGAGGGCCGGAGTTATATTGGAGGGAAGGTATGACAATCTGTTTCGTCGAAACGGAAGCGGGCGAGAAGCCGTTTTTCTCCCAGGCCCTGGAGGGGCGGGGGCACGCAGTCCGGTTCGCCCGTTCGCTGGAGGAAGTCGGACCGGAGACGGAGGCGCTCTCGGTCTTCATCTACTCGCGGATCACCGCAGACTTCCTGGATGCGCACCCGAAGCTGCGCTGCATCGCCACCCGCTCCACCGGCGTCGATCACCTCGATCTCGACGCCTGCCGGACGCGCGGCGTGCGGGTCGCCACGGTCCCGAGCTACGGGGATAACACCGTGGCAGAGCACACCTTCGCGTTGATCCTGGCACTCTCGCGCCGGATGCGCGAGGCGGTCAACGCGAACAAAGAGAACCACTTCAGCCTGGAGTCGGTGCGCGGGTTCGACCTCAAGCAGAAGACCATCGGCATCGTCGGCTCGGGGCGCATCGGCTTGCACGCCATCCGGATCGCCAAGGCGTTCGACATGAACGTGATCGTCTACGATCTCCATCCGCGCCCCTTCATGGGCGATCTGCTCGGGTTCGAATACGTCGCCTTCGACACGCTGCTCGCGCGCTCCGACATCCTCTCGCTCCATCTTCCGCTGCTCCCCTCGACGGTGCATCTCCTGGACCGCGAGGCGCTGGCCCGGTGCAAACGCGGGGTCATCATCATCAACACCGCCCGGGGCGGGCTGATCGACACGGACGCCTTGATCGACGCGCTCGACAGCGGGCAGGTCGGCGGCGCGGGCCTCGATGTGCTGGAGGAGGAGCACGTCGTACACAAGGAGGCGATGAACCTCATCGGCGAGCAGATCGTCAACCGGCTTCACGCGGACATCGGCCCCGAGGAACTGCGCGCCTCGGAGTCCGACCGGATCGACGAATTGCAACGCCTCATCCGCAACACGGAGCTTCTCAACCGGCCAAACGTCCTCTTCACGCCGCACGTCGCTTTCAACAGCGTGGAGGCGGTCCAGCGGATCAACGAAACAACCGTGGCCAACCTCCTGAACTTCGCCGCCGGGACGCCTTCGAATCTGGTGGTGTAGAGATCCGGTTTTTCGGTTTTCGATTTGACATGCGCGCCGCTCCCGGCTGCTATAGCCATTCGTGCGGCGCCGCGCTTTCATCCCGATTCATCTGCTCGTCATCACGGCGTTGATCTTCGGCAGCGGCGCGCAGTGGTTCATGCTCCAGTCCTTCGCCTGGAGCCGGATGTTCCTGAGCTATTCCCAGAGCGCCTCGATCGGCGAAGCCTTGGAGAAGACGTTCGACGGCGAGCATCCGTGCGCGCTCTGCGAGCACATCCGCTCCGCCAAGAAGGAGACGCAGCACGACAAGGCTCCGCAACCGGAGTTGTCTCCCCTCGTGGGCGTGCTCGTTCCGGGGATCGTCGCCTGGGAGCCGCCTGCGGTTCCATTCGCCTACTACCCCGGTTTTGAAAGCCGGGCGCTTGCCCGTCCGTTCGTGCCTCCCACGCCGCCTCCCCGGCTGGCCTGATTCCATCGCCAGCCTCTCTCTCCTCCTGTTCGGGAGGAGCCTTCCATTCCTGCGGCTGCCAACGTCCCGTTCCGGGGAGCCTCTTGCGCCCCGCGCCGGATCGCCCGCGCAGCCCACCACTCGCAGACCCCCGGGGCGCGCCATGCCGTGCTCCCGGTTGACCGCAATCCCAATCCTTATTTTTTGTGAAAATTTCTTCATTCTCCGCTCTCCTTTTCTGCGCGCCGCTCTCCGTGGCGGCCCAACAGACCACTGACCCGATCCCTCTGCCGGAGGTCGTCGTCAAGGCCGACGCTTCCCTCACCGTCCCTTCGCTCCAGAGCGTCCGGGATACCATCGCCGAAACCACTCCGGGCGCGGCCGGAGTGGTCGATTCCGAGGCGTACCTCAAAGGACGCGCGATCTCCATCCACGACGCGCTCGATTTCGCCCCCGGCGTCTATATCCAGCCCCGGTTCGGCGCGGAGGAGGCGCGGCTTTCCATCCGGGGCTCCGGCATCCAGCGCACGTTTCATGGCCGGGGCATCACCCTGCTCCAGGACGGGACGCCGCTGAATCTGGCAGACGGGAGCTTCGACTTCCAGGCGGTCGATCCGTTGAGCGCGCGCTATGTCGAGGTCTACCGGGGCGCGAACGCGCTGGAGTTTGGAGGGATGACGCTCGGCGGCGCGGTGAACTTCGTCTCCTACACCGGCCACGATGCCTCCCCGGCGGCCGCGCGGCTGACCTACGGGAGCTTCGACACGTTCCAGGCGCAGATCAGCTCCGGGTGGGTTTCGGGGCCGGTTGACGGTTACTTCAGCCTGACGCATTTCTTCACCAACGGCTTCCGGGATCACAGCGAGCAGAGCGCGCAGCGGCTCTTCTCCAACTTCGGCTACCGGATCGCCCCCGATCTGGAGACGCGCTTTTATCTCACGTACGTCCAGAGCGAATCCGAGCTGCCGGGGAACCTGACGAAGACGCAGCTTGAGGAGAACCCGAGGGGGGCGCAGCGCAATGCCGTGGCGCGGCAGTTCGACTACATCGACAGCAACTGGCAGCGCAACTACACGCTGCTGCGCCTGGCCAACAAGACGACGTTCAAACGCGACGACCGCCGCCTTTCGCTGACGACGTTCTGGACGCGGAAGGATCTCAACCATCCGATTCTCTATGTGCTCGACCAGTACAGCAACGATTTCGGGCTGCACATCCAGTATCACGATTTGGGGGATCTCCTCGGGCATCGCAACCGGTTTACCGCCGGGCTGCTGCCGACGATTGGCGTTCTCCAGGATAACCGCTACGCGAACAAGCTCGGCGCGCGCGGCATAAAGATCGCCGACAGCGAGCAGACGGCGCTCAACCTCAATCTCTACGGTGAGGATGCGTTCTACTTCCTCCCCGACGCCGCCGTGGTGCTCGGCGCGCAGGCGGTCTACGCCCGGCGCAAGAACCGGGACGATTTCCCGGTGTCGCCGACCCATTTCGACGCCGGGAGCACCCAGGATTGGTGGGGCCTGAGCCCGAAGCTGGGGCTGCTCTGGGAGATCACCCCGGAGGCGCAGGCGTTCGCCAACCTGAGCCGCAGCTTCGAGCCGCCGAGCTTCGGCGAGATGACCGCGACGGCGGGCGGCGGGCCGGGGCTGGTCGCGCTCGACGCGCAGACGGCCACGACGCTCGAAATCGGCACGCGGGGGCGCGAGGGGCGTTTCCACTGGGACCTGGCGTATTACCACTCCTGGCTCGACAACGAACTGCTGGAGTACGAGGTGCTCCCCGGGCGGACGCAGACGGTCAACGCCGGGCGGACGATCCACCAGGGGATCGAGGCGGCGCTGGAGGTCGATCTGCTGCGCGATCTCCTGCCGGGCGACCGGTTGCTGCTACGGCAGGTCTATCTCTGGAATGACTTCCGCTTCGACGACGACCGCGAGTTTGGCAACAACGCGCTCCCCGGCATCCCCCGGCACTTCTACCGGGGCGAGCTGGTGTATGAGCACCCGAGCGGTTTCTTCGCCGGGCCGAACATCGAGTGGTCCCCGCGCAAATATAACGTCGATTCCGCCGAAACGCTCTTTGCCGATCCGTACGTGCTGCTCGGCTTCCGGCTCGGCTACCGGAGCACGCGCGGGTTCTCGTTCTTCCTGGAGGCGAAAAACCTCACCAACAAACGCTACGCCGCGACCACCGGGGTCATCAGCCGGGCAACGGCCTTTAACCAGGCGCAGTTCCTCCCCGGCGACGGGCGCGGGTTCTACTGCGGCGTGGAGTGGCGCTGGTAGGCGACGCTTTGGATCCTCAACCGTTTATTTTCCATCTTTTTTATATGATTAAACCTTCTTCGATCCGGTGGGCACACCGCTGGCTTGGCCTTTTCTTCAGCCTCTCCGTCCTGATGTCCGCCGGAAGCGGCGTGCTCCACAACATCATGAGCCGCACCCAGCCGCCACCACCGCCCGCGCGGCCCGGTGGCGGCCTCGACCCGGCGCAAGTCACCTTCAGCGTGGCGGCGGCTGCCGCCCGGCTGCCCGGAGAGGCCGGGCAAAAAATTGCGGCGGTGAACCTGCGCGGAATCGGCGGGGAGCCGTGGTACCAGATCTACCCCGCCCCTTCCGCCAGCACCGGGAAGGAAGGCATGGCCGGGGGGCCGTTCTACGTCAGCGCGGTGGATGGGCGCGTCGATCCCGGCCAGGACGAGCGGTATGCCGCGCAGATCGCTTCCACCTATCTCGGCGGGGCGACGGTGCGCAAGAGCGGTTATTTGACCCGCTTCGACTCGGAGTACCTGAACATCTTCCGAATCCTGCCGGTCTACCGCTTCGAGCTCGGCGACTCGCTCCAGACGCGCGTTTACGTCTCGACGACCACCGGGAGCGTCACGCGGCACACCGACCGGGTGCGGCAGTTGCAGGCCGATCTCTTCACAAACATCCACAAGTTCGGCTTCATCCCGAACAAGGATGCGCGCGATCTGATCCTGACCACCACTACCGGCGGGGTGTTCCTCGCCTCGCTGCTCGGGGTGGTGCTTTTCTTCCTGACGCGGCCCCGGAAACGCGGGGTGTGATCAAAAGAGGAGACATCCGGCGGCGGGTGGCGGGGCGATATATTCCCCGCCACCATGAATCTCCGGCTCTCCCACCCCGGCTCGCTCCGGGATTTCGGACGGCTGCCCTCCGGGCCGCTACGGCCTCCCCTTCACTTCTGGCCCGGGGTGGATGTGGAGGCCCATGCCCGCAAGGGGGCGCCCCGGCTCTCGTGGATCGCGGCGGTCGGCTTTCTCGCCGGGTTCCTCGGGGCGGTGGCGTTCCACTTCGTGTGGCCCGTTGCCAGCACTCCGCCCCCCGCGCCGCAGCCGCTGGTGATCGTCAACGGGGCGCGGCGGTAGATTCGGCATCCCCGGGCGGATTGGCTTCTCCCCGCCCCCGGTGCGCCCGGACCAGGCGCAGCGTGAGCAGGAACGCCGCGACCGCGACCGGGATGGAGACAAAGAGGGAGCCGAGGAAGGTCGGCCAGAGGAACTGCCCGAAGACCCCCGCGCGGAACCATTCGTGCCAGTGGACCGGCAGCGAGTGCAGGTGCAGGGCGGGAGGCCAGCGGTGCGGGTGCGAAAGGCACCAGAAGCCGAGGCCGTACTCCAGGCGCAGCAGCACGGGCGTGAGAGGGAGCGTGACATCGTGCAGCGCCACGGCGACCACGGCAGCCGCCTTGCTGCACCGGAAGAGCCAGGCGAGCGCGACGGCGAGCAGCGTCTTGACGGTGAAAAACGGGGTAAATCCGAGGACGATGCCGATTGCCACCCCTCCGGCGATGGAGTGCGGCGTATCGTGAAGGGCAACCAGCCGCCGCCAATGTTGGCGGATCCACCCGAGCAGCCACTGGCTCATCGGGCGAACCGGGAGAGGGCAAGAAGCGGGATTGAGTTTGCGGGCATAGGATGTATCTTGGGCGCAACCCCGATGGATTCCTACTACAACCCGGAGCTGGAACCGAGCAGCGGTTTGCGCAAATGGTTTCTCGGGGCGTTGATCGCCTCGCTGGTGATCCACGGGATTTTGTTCGTGGTCTTTAGCATGAGCAAACTGGAACGTTTCGACGCAAACGTCACCACTGAAAGGCTTGTCCCCCGCCCTTTTTCTCTCAAACAGGCGCAGTTTGACCCGAAGGCGTTCGAGCCGGAGCCGGAGGCCACCCCGGCCACAAACGTGCGCCCGCCCGAGAAGCTGCCGGAGATCGCGATGGAAAAGCCGCAGCCGGACAAACTCCCGGACAAGGTAAAGCTCTCCCCGGCGACGACGGAGCCGCTCAAGCCGATCGTGAACGAAAAGCCGGCGGCCATCGACTCCAACCTCGCCCGGGCCATGGCGCCGAAGGCGAACGCGGCGGTGGAAGGAGAACTCGACGCGGTGCAGCGCGACTTGGTGGATGACGTCGCGCCGAAGGTCGCGGCCAACTCCGCGTTGAAGCTCCCGGGCAGCCTTCCCCGCCCGGGGCACGAAGGCGAGGCGGGCGCGGGGGCGCTCCCCGGGTTCAGCGATCTCGACGACCTGCTGACGCGCTCCGGGCCGCTGACGGGCCGTGTCGCGCCGCTGAACATGCCGGGCGGCGCGCTCTTCGAGTATGACAGCGCGGAGCTCCGCGCCGATGCCATCCGGACGCTGGAGAAGCTGGGCGAACTCATCAAACGCAACCCGGAGGCGACCTTCAGCATCGAGGGACACAGCGACTCGTTTGGCGATCCCGCGTACAATTTCAAACTCAGCAAGCAGCGCGCCGAGTCCGTGAAAGAATGGCTGGTGGACAAGATGGGGCTGGAGAGCAGCCGCATCGAGACGCAAGGCTTCGGGAGCACCCGGC
>CAZYVL010000054.1:0-11033 GCA_964651005.1 uncultured Chthoniobacteraceae bacterium
GATGCGCGGGCCTCCACCCATGCGATCGGCAGGCAAAATCCGCCACGACCGCAGAGGGCGTCTCTCCCTTCTTCGCGCCTTCGCGCCTTCGCGTGAGTCCATCAGCCCTTCCGCGATTCCTTGAGCTTTCCGCGTCGTCCCTTTATCGTCCGGCCTCCCATGAAAACACTCCAGGACTGCCATCTCTACGGCATTCTCGACCTCGGGTATGTCGCCCCGGCCCAGGCGCCCCGCGTGCTCGAAGAGATGCTCCGGGGGGGCGTCGATCTTGTCCAGCTCCGCGCCAAGGGCCACTCCCGTGAAGAGATCGCCTCGCTCGCCGGGGTGCTCGGGCCGGTCGCGAAGGTGGCGGGGGTGCCTTTTCTCGTCAACGATTTCCCGGACCTGGCCGCCGGAACCGGCGCGGACGGGGCGCATGTCGGGCAGGATGACCTCGCCGTCTCGCAGGCCCGCGCGTTCTTCGGCAACAGACGGGCGATCATCGGGAAATCGACGCACAGCCTCGCCCAGGCGCTCGCGGCGGCGGCCCCGCCCCCTTCCCACCCGGAGGAGCGGCCCGATTACATCGGCTTCGGCCCGCTCTTTGCCACGCCGACGAAGCCCGATTACCGCCCCATCGGCCTTGAGGAGATCCGCGAAGCGCACGCGCGGGTCGATCTCCCGATCTTCTGCATCGGCGGCATCAAGCGCGAAAACCTGGAAGCCGTGCTGGACGCCGGGGCGCGCCGGGTGGTGATCGTATCGGGGATTTTGCGCGCGCCAGACATCGCCGCCTACTGCCGCGAGGTGAAGGCGCGGCTCCAGAGCGCACAGGGCGCGCAGGACGCACACCTCGGGCATTTTTGATTTCCCTTCCCCGGCAAATGGCGGTAACAGCAACGCCTTTTTCCCAACCCTCTTCCCCTTTTTCATCACACCATGTCCGTACTCGTTGTCGGTTCCATCGCGCTCGATCAAGTCAAAACCCCCGTTGAAGAACGCTCGGGACTGCTGGGCGGCTCGGCGTCGTACGCCTCCGTGGCGGCCAGCTTTTTCTCCGGCGTGAATCTGGTTGGTGTCGTGGGGGAGGACTTCCCGGAGTGCCACGTCGCGTTTTTCGGGGAACGCGGGATCGACCTTGCCGGGCTGCAAATCGCCAAAGGGAAGACGTTCCGCTGGTCGGGCGAGTACCACTGGGACTTGAACAGCCGCGAGACGCGCAGCGTGGAGCTCAACGTCTTCGAGCACTTCACCCCCGCCCTCCCCTCCTCCTTCACCGATACGCCGTACGTGTTACTGGCTAATATCGCGCCGGGCCTCCAGAGCCATGTGCTCGACCAGATGAGCCGCCCGCGTTTTGTCATCGCCGATACGATGGACCTCTGGATCGCCACGGCCCGCGAAGACCTTCTGGCGCTGCTGCGGCGCGTCGGGATGCTGATCCTCAACGACGGGGAGGCGCGGCAGTTGACCGGGGAGACTTCGCTCATCCGCGCCGGAGCGGCGATCCGCCGCATGGGGCCGAAGTTCGTCGCGATCAAAAAAGGAGAGCACGGCTGCCTGCTTTTCGGCGAGGATGCGTTCTTCTCCTGCGCCGCCTATCCCCTGGAGGACATCCACGACCCGACCGGCGCGGGCGACACCTTCGCGGGCGGCGTGGCGGGCTACCTCGCCCACCTCGACTGCGGGGAGGTGACGTTCGAGCATCTCCGCAAAGCTGTCGTCTACGGAAGCGTCCTGGCGAGCTACAACGTGGAGGCATTCTCGCTGGAACGCCTGCGCGGCCTCACGCGGCACGATCTGGAGCACCGCTATGACGCCTTCCGGCTGATGAGCCACTTCGAAACGCTCGGGTAGCCATCCCTCTACACCAGCCGCACGGGGACTCCCCGCCCGGCGAGATACCGCTTCACGTCGCCCACGGTGTATTGGCCGAAGTGAAAAATACTGGCGGCCAGCACGGCGTCGGCGCGGCCCGCGTCGAGCACTTCCGCCAGGTGCTCCAGCTTCCCCGCCCCGCCGCTGGCGACGACCGGCACCGGGACGCTCTCGCTCACGCGGCGGGTGATTTCGAGATCGTACCCCGCCTTGGTTCCGTCGGCGTCGATCGAGTTGAGCACCAGCTCCCCTGCCCCAAGCGCCACCGCGCGCACGGCCCACTCCACGGCGTCGAGGCCGGTCGGCTTCCTGCCGCCGTGCGCGTAGACCTCCCAGCTCCCGCTCGTGGTCCGCTTGGCGTCCACGGAGACGACGATGCACTGGCTGCCGAAACGCTCCGCCCCGGCGGCGATCAGCTCCGGCGTGGCCAGCGCCGAGGAGTTGATGCTGATCTTGTCGGCCCCGGCCTGGAGCATCAGGCGCATATCCTCCACGGTGCGGATGCCGCCGCCCACCGTCAGCGGCATGAAACACTGGTCGGCGGTGCGTTCGATCACATCGAGCATCGACGCCCGCCCGTGCGCGCTCGCCGTGATGTCGAAAAAGACCATCTCGTCGGCGCCCTGGGCGTTGTAGCGCAGCGCAAGCTCCACGGGGTCGCCCACATTGCGCAGCTCGCCCGCTTCGGCTTTGCCGAACTGCACGCCACGGGTCACTTTCCCGTCGTGCACGTCCAGGCAAGGAATCACACGTTTGGTTAACATTGGGTCAATATCGGGCCGGTCCCCCGGCAAAAAAGGCGGGAGTCGCGGGCAAGGCGGGAAGATCCTGCCTCGCCCTTCTCCCAAGCCAGGCCGCCGACGATAAGGCATACCCTGATCGTGTAAAATTAAATTTGCCATCACTCGCGCTGACTTTAAGATCGCGCCCCGGGTAGAGGGGCGAACAAGGGCACCAAAGATCGACGCGAATCTCGACGCACAGATCGACGCGAAACAACACCAGCATCTTTACGATCACCGGCTATGGGCAATCACGAAGCGGGGGAAACACCACAATCGGGTCCACTCAAGAAACCGGCATTCCAGCTTTCCAGGCAGCCGGTGGTACACGGAAAACCGACTGAGCCGACTCTCCCCGCCGAGACGAACCCCTCCCCCGGCGGGCCGCCCTCTCACGCCGGACCTGCCGGACCCGCCGAACTCCCCGCCTACGAAGACCTCGGCGCGCTCCCGACGACCTACGGCTCCAAATCGCTCTACCTCGTCGCGCGCGATCCCCAATGGTTTTTCACCTACTGGGATGTGGACTGGCAAGCGCACCCCCGGATTCCCGGCGGCCATGTGATCCTCAAGATCCGCGACGCCGACGGGGCGGAGGTCTACTCCACCCCCGTCAACCCCGACGCGCGCAACTGGTACCTCCCCGTGCCGCGCCCCAACGCCACGTTCTACGCCGAACTCGGCTTCCTCAACGCGGAAGGCGCCTGGGAGGTGATCGCCCGCTCCAACGACACGCTCACCCCCTCCGACGCCCTCTCCGAAGAGGCGGGCGACCGCTTCGCCACCGTCCCCTTTCACCTCGCCTTCCAGAAGGTGCTCGACATGGTAAAGCAGAGCATGGCGGGCGAAGAATCGCTCCTCGCGGCGCTCTCCCGGCTCCAGTCCGAGGGGCGGCGGCTCGTCTTCGCGCTCGGCTCCGCCCCGGCCTGGAGCGACGAACAGCGCCGCCTTCTGGCCTCCCTGCTCGGCAACGAGCTGACGGAACTCTTCAAGCTCCCGCCCGGGGAGATCGACGCGCTGCTGCGCCGCCAGCTCCAGGAACGGCTCTCCAGCGAGAGCGCGAGCGGTTCGTTACTGGGGTCCGCGCTCCTGGCCGGTCCCGCCGGGAGCGGGAGCCTCGCCGTGGGCGCGTTCGGCTCCTGGAAAGAGCTTGGCCAGCCCGGCGCGCTGGAACACTGGGTGCGCGCGGCGGAAAGCTCGTTCTGGAGCTCCTGGCTCTCCTCCTGGAGCGGCGGGCTGGAGGAGCTCCCCTCCTCGTGGCTCACCTCCTGGGGCGGCGCGAGGGAAAGCGAACGGGCGTTCTGGAGTTCGTACCTCTCCTCCTGGGGCGGCGAAAGTCTTGCCTCCTGGGCCTCCGCCGTCGCGCCGGGGGAAAGCGCCTTCTGGAGTTCGTGGCTCTTCTCATGGCAGGGGGGGATGGGCGGCGCGTCGGCGTTCGGCTCCCGGGAATTTGGCTCAAGCTGGAGCGCGCAACCCTTCGGAGCCGTCCCGCGCGAGTTCTTCCTGCACGTCAACGCGGAGGTGATCTTCTACGGCGGCACGCACCCCGCCGCGCAAGTCTGGGTGGACGGCCAGCCGATCCCGCTCAACCCCGACGGGACGTTCCGCTATCACCACCGCTTCCCGGAAGGCCGCTGCTCGATCCCCATTGTCGCGCAATCACCCGATGGCCGGGAGCAACGCTCGGCCACGCTCCATTTCGGGCGGGGCGATCTGCGCGAGGGAGAGGTCGGTCACACGGCGCAGCCCGTGTGGCTGGAGAACCCGCCCGGGCGGCAGCCGTAGTCTGACGGCCTGATCCCGGAAAAAAGAAAAGGCCGCCAGAGAGCTACGACAGAGAGAGTCAGGGGACCGTTGCTGCATTCCTGCCCTGGCGGGGTTGGCCTGCTCTCAATCCATAGTCCCTGGCGGCGGGGCGCACTATTGCCGCAAAACGCGGCGGTGACAATTTTTTTGTCATCAATCGCTTGCAAAAGGCGGAGCATCCCGCATAAAGTCCTTCCAATCGGGAACCGCCAAGGAAGCGGAGCCAGCGACAGCGAAGTTACCTCCGGGTCACGACCCGAATGCCTTCGCCCTCGCCTCCACCTCGTTGACACTCCCGGGCAGACATTACCTCAAGCTCCCCAGCACCACCCCCGACTCCTGATAATCCCTCAGATCATCCCCCCGTTGTTCTCCAACCGAAAGTCCTTCCCCGGATAAAACCTCCGGGACAAGCCCCCCCGGGATAAACCCTCCTCAAGGAATAAACCCCCACAAGGAATACCCCCCCGCAAGGCGCTTCGTTCAGGACAATCCTCCCTCCTCTCCCCACCCTCCCTATCCCTTCGTATGGTTAAAATCGTTCTCGGTCTCGTCATCCTCATGGCCCTCGGTTCGGGCGTCCTCAGCCTCAAGAACAAAACCCTCGTCGAGCATGTCCGTCAGGAGAAGGTGGAAGCCGACACCAAAGCCTCCAAGGCCGAAACCGCCCGCACGGAAGCCTTGAACCAGGCCAAGACCTCCGCTGAAGAAGCCGACGCCGCCAGCAAGGCGAAGGAAGCGGCGCTCGCCGAGGCCAGCAGTTCCAAGGCCGAGGCGGCACAGGCCAAGACCGATCTGGCCACCGCCCAGAGCCAGGTCGTCGCGAAAGACGAAGAGATCAAGGTTCTCAAGGCGAAGGTGGAAGCGATCCCCACTGGAGACCCCACGGCCCAGCCTGTCAGCATCGCCGACCTCCAGACGCAGCTCAAGGAAGCGCAGACCAAGCTGGAAGAACAGCAGCAGGTCGCCCACGGCCTGGAAGCCAAGTGCAAGGACGCCGAACAGCGCGCCTTTGTTCTCGAACAGGAGAAGGAGCGCCGCAGCAAGGCCATGAACGCCATCGGCCTTGAAGGAAAAGTCCTCGCCGTGGATTCGTCTTGGAACTTCGTCGTCCTGAGCATCGGCGACAAGCAGGGGGTCACTCCCAACTCCACCCTTCTCGTCAAGCGCGGCGACGCCCTCGTCGCCCGGCTTCAGGTGACCACCGTGGACCCCTCCACCGCGATCGCCAACATCGTCCCCGGCTCGCTCCCGAAGGGTTCCTTCGTCCGCCCCGGTGATGTCGTGATCTTCAGCGGAATCTAACGGCAGCCCGATCCGGCTCCCCGCCCCCGGCGTTTTCAATGACCCGCTTCCGTTTTCTCCTGCTGCTGGCGAGCCTCGGCTTCGGCCTGCTCCCCGGCTGCGCGACGGAACGGACCTCCACCTCCGGGGAGCACGTCTCCGACATCCCGTGGAACCGGCCGGAAAGCTGGGAAGGCACCGGCCCGCTCGGCGGGATGTTCAACACGCGCTAAACCTTCGCGCTGAACCCTCGCGCCAAACCTTCGCGCTGAACCCTCGCGCCAAGCCTTCGCGCCAGACGGGCCAATCTGCAACCCTGTCCTGAAAAGCAGGTTCGGAAGCCGCTGCGGTTTTGGACCGCACCATGAGCCGAGAAGATTCCACGGGCGGCATTCTCATCATTCGCGGAGGGGCGATCGGCGATTTCATCCTGACGCTTCCGGCCCTCGCGCTTTTGCGGGAGGCGTTCCCGCAGACGCCGCTGGAAATCCTCGGCTACCCGCATATCGCTTCGCTCGCCGAGGGGCGCTACACCTGCGCCACGCGCTCCATCGAGTACGCCGGGCTGGCCTCCTTCTTCGTTCCCGGCGGCGCGCTCCCTGACGATCTGGCCGCCTACTTCGCGGGGTTCTCGCAGGTCATCAGCTATCTCTACGACCCGGACGGCTTTTTCGAGGCGAACCTGCGGCGGGCGGGGGTGAAGCGGTTCATCGCCGGGCCGCCCCGCGTCGATCCCGCCCCCGGCTCCGCCCACGCCTCCCGCCAGCTTGCGCGGGCGCTGGAGCCGCTCGCCCTCTTCCCCGCCGAAGGGCCGGAGGGGGAAACGGCCAGCCTCGACCTGGGGCCGCAGGAGCGCGCCTTCGCGGAGGCGTTTCTGGACTCCCTGCACGCCGGTTTTTCAAACGACCCCCGCCCCATTCTGGCGGTGCACCCGGGCAGCGGCGGAAAGGCTAAACTCTGGCCGGTGGAAGCGTGGCAGCGACTGCTGGAGCGCCTCCGCCAAGCCGCCGCGCAGCCCGACGGCCCCCGGCTTCTCTTCGTCGGGGGCGAGGCCGATACGGAGCGCCTCGCCGCGCTGCGCCGCGAGGGTGAGCCGCTCGCCTGGAACCTCCCCCTCCCCCGGCTCGCCGCCGTGCTGGCGCGGTCCACCGCGTTCCTCGGGCACGACAGCGGCATCTCGCACCTCGCTGCCGCTGTGCGAACCCCATCTCTGCTTCTCTTCGGGCCGACCGACCCGGCCATCTGGGCGCCTGGAGGCGGGCATGTGCGGGTGCTCCGCGCGCCGGAGGGCGATCTGGCCCGGCTGATGCCGGAAGCGGTCTTCGCGGCGCTTGACGAAAGCCTGGCTTAGTCTGTTGCCGGGATTATGGGGCGATCCCCTGTTGTAATATCCGCCGCCAAGAGCGGAAAAATCGGTTGCCCCAGGTCCGCAAGCGGGCTTATATACGCCCTTCGCGGAATCCGGCTCCGCTCTCCTCCACTCCCCACCAACTCGACTCCGTTGAAAACCATGGGACTTTACAGAACCTACTTGATCTTCGGCGCGCCGGGCAGCGGCAAGGGAACCCAGGGGAAAACCCTCGGGACCATCCCCCGCTTCTTTCATTGCGCCTGCGGCGACGTGTTTCGCGCGCTCGACACCCGCACTGAACTCGGCCAGGCGTTTTTAAGCTACTCCAGCCGGGGCCAGCTGGTGCCCGACGAAATCACGCTCAAGCTCTGGCAGGCACGCATCAACGACTGCGTGACGGCGCACACCTTCAAGCCCGAGATCGACGCGCTGGTGCTCGACGGCATCCCGCGCAACGTCGGGCAGGCGCGGCTGATGGCGGAGATCATCGACGTGAAGCGGGTCTTTCACCTCTCCTGCCCGGATCGGCGGCTGCTCGTTTCGCGGCTCAAGAAGCGCGCGCTCAAGGACAACCGGCTCGACGACGCCAGCGATGCCGTGATCCAGCGGCGGCTCGACACGTACGAGACGGAATCCCGCCCGCTGCTGGAGTTCTACGGCCCGGCGCTGACGCGCTGCATCGACGCTTCCCAGAAACCGATCGCCGTCTTTGGCGAGATCGTCCGGAGCATTCTCGAAGACGAGGAGCACGCGCGGGAGCACGAGGAACAGGAAGGACACGAAGAGCTGGCGGAGCACCCAAGCCGGAACGGAACCGAAAGGATTGCCGACGGGGCGGCGGCGTCGCGATAACCCCGTGCGGATTGTTTTCATCGGCAGCGGCGAGATCGGCCTTCCCACGCTGGAGTGGCTCCGGCGGGAGCAGCAGCTTGCCGCCGTCGTGACGCAGCCCGACAAGCCCGCCGGGCGCAACCGGGCGCTCACGCCGACGCCGGTGCGCCGCTTCGCGCTCGACCACGGCATCCCCTCGCTCCAGCCGCGCCGCCTGCGCGAGCCGTCAGCGGTGGCGGAGCTGGCAGCGTTCGCGCCCGAGGTGCTCGTGGTCATGGCGTACGGGCAAATCCTCTCCCCGGCGGTGCTGGCGCTCCCGACGCGCGCCTGCCTGAACCTGCACGCCTCGCTGCTCCCGAAATACCGGGGAGCCGCGCCGATCCAGGCGGCGATCGAGGCGGGAGAACGCGAAACGGGCCTCACCGTGATGTGGATGAACGAAGGGCTCGACACCGGCGACGTGCTGCTGGAACGCCCGATCCCGATCCGCCGCCGGGAGACGGGCGGCTCGCTGCACGACCGGCTCGCCCTTCTCGGCCCGGGGGCGCTGGCCGACGCGCTGGCGCTGCTCGCCGAGGGGCGCGCACCCCGGCTGCCGCAGGACGACTCCGCCGCGACCTACGCCGCCCGGCTCTCCCGCGAGAGTGGCGAGATCGACTGGCACGCCCCCGCCGCCGCCATCGACCGGCGGGTGCGCGCGATGAACCCGTGGCCCGCCGCCTCGACGACGCTCCCCGCCTCCGACGCCCCCGGCCTCGGCGCGCCGCCCCCCCGGCGGCTCAAGGTTTTCTCCGTGATCCAGGTGCGCCAAGTCAGCGGGGAGCCGGGCGTCGTCCTGCGCGCCGACCGGCGCGGCCTGCTCGTCGGCGCGGGGGAAGGGGCGGTGCTCCTGCGCGAGGTGCAGATGGAAGGCAAACGGCGCATGACGGCGGGAGAACTCCTCCTTGGCCACCCGGTCGCCCCGGGAACCCGGCTCGGTCCACGATGAGCGCCCGCAACGCCCGCAACGCCGGGAACGCCCCCCGCCCGCTCCCGCAACAGCGCCAGCAGCTTCTGGAACAACACGTCGCCGCCCTGCTGGCGTGCCGCCGCTGCCAGGCCATGCACAAGCCGGTCGTCTCGGGAGAAGCGGTGCCGAGCAAGGTGCTCTTAGTCGGGCAAGCGCCCGGCGCGAAGGAACCGGTGCTCGGGCGGCCCTTCGCCTGGACAGCGGGGAAGACACTTTTCCGCTGGTTTTGCGAGCATTGCGGCGCGGACGAGGAGAACTTCCGCAAGTCGGTCTACATGGCGGCGGTCTGCCGCTGTTTCCCGGGGAAAAACGCGAAGGGGGGCGACCGCGTTCCCGCGCCGGAGGAGATCGCCGCGTGCGCCTTCTGGCTCGACGAGGAAATCAAGATCCTGCGCCCGGAACTGGTGCTCGCGGTCGGGAAACTCGCCATCGGCCAGTTCCTCCCGCCCCAACCGCTCACGGAAATGATCGGCAAGAGCTACCGCGCCGGGCGGGCGGGGGTGGAGTTTGATCTGGTGCCGCTCCCGCACCCGAGCGGCGCGTCCCCGTGGCACCGGATTGAGCCGGGCAAGACGTTGCTCACCCAGGCGCTGGCAAGGATCGCCCGGCACCCGGCGTGGCGGACGCGGATGGAACTCAGAGCAGTTACAACAACTGCTCCAGAAACTTCCGCCCCTCGAACGGCTCCAGTTCGTCGAGCTTCTCCCCGGTCCCGATAAAGCGCGTCGGCAGGCCGAGTTCGTTCTGGATAGCGATCACCGTGCCGCCCTTGCCGCTCCCGTCGAGCTTGGTGACGATCACGCCGGTCAGCCCGATGGCCTGGTGAAACTCGCGCGCCTGTGCGAGCGCGTTGCTGCCGGTGGTGGCATCGACGACGATCCAGACTTCGTGCGGCGCTTTCTCGTCGTGCCGGGAGAAGATGCGCTTCACCTTCTCCAGCTCCGCCATGAGGTTGTGCTTGGTGTGGAGGCGCCCGGCGGTGTCGCAAAGGAGGAACTCGATGTTCTTTCGATCGGCGCAGGCGTAGGCGTCGTAGCAGAGGGCGGCGGGGTCCGCGTTATACTGCCCGCGGATCATCTCGACGCCGATCCGCTCCGCCCAGACGCCAAGCTGCTCGATGGCGGCGGCGCGGAAGGTGTCGGCGGCGGCGAGCAGGACGCTGTGCCCCCGCGCCTTGAGGTAGTGCGCCAGCTTGGCGGTGCTCGTCGTCTTGCCGGTGCCGTTCACGCCGACCATGAGGATCACCTTCGGCTTTGCCGCCAGCGGACGCAGCGGCGGGTTCTCCAGCGGGAGCACCTTGGCGATCTCCTCGCGGGTCACGGCCACCACGTCGGAGGTGGTCACGTTCCCGCGCGCCTGGAGCGCGCCGAGGATTTTCGTCATCATCGGCACGCCGAGATCGGCACGGATGAGCGTCTCCTCCAGTTCGTCCCAGTCCACCGGCTTCCCGGTGAACTTCTCGATGAAATTCTTAAAGAAGCGAAAGGCCATAAAATTGCAAAGGTTGCAAAGATCGCAAAGGAGGACGGGGCGGGGCGGGGGCGCTAGCTTCCCGCTTCCCCGGCGACGCGCGGGGAGCGCGGCAGGCTGCCGCGCACGCGGTCGAGGATGCCGTTGACGAAGCGGCCCGAGTCTTCGGAGCCGAACCGCTTGGCGATCTCGATCGCTTCGTTGATGGAGACGACCGGCGGCACCTCCGGGCAGAAGAGCATTTCGTAAATGGAGACGCGCAGGATGTTGCGGTCCACGGCGGCGATGCGGTGCAGGTCGTAGTTCGACGCGGACTCGCGGATGCGCGTGTCGATGGCCTCGCGGTTGGCGAGCACGCCTTCGGCGAGCGCCATCCCGAACTCCCGCACCTTCCGGGTGGCGGGGCGCAAGTCCCAGAACTCCGCGCCGGAATCCGCCTCCGGGTTCCCGTTAAGGTCGCGCTGGTAAAGAAATTGAACGGCCGCCTCCCGGCCTTCTCGGCGTGCTCCCATGATCTCAGATTGTCGTCACTGTGTGTGGTTGGAAAAAAGGCAAAAAATATCGTGACCCCTCCCACTTGGAACCGGGCAAGGGGTGCGCGGCGAGGCGAGGCGGGACCAGGGGTTGGCCCTTGGCCCTTGGC
>CAZYVL010000054.1:11133-16544 GCA_964651005.1 uncultured Chthoniobacteraceae bacterium
CAAGGGGTGCGCGGCGAGGCGAGGCGGGACCAGGGGTTGGCCCTTGGCCCTTGGCGTTCGGGGCTTACTCCTCGGGGTGGCGCTGCTTGATCTCCCAGAGCGCCTGGGCGATCCGCACGGCGGCCCGGGCGGCTTCCGTCCCCCGGTTCGGTTCCGCGCAGAGCGTGCGCGCCCGCGCCTGCTCCTCGTCGCGGACGAGGAGAACCCCGTCGATCACCGGGGTGCGAAACCGCAGCGCGATGTTCTGGAGCGAGTCGGTGACGGAACGGGCGATCAACTCGGCATGGGCGGTTTCCCCCTGGAGGATCACACCGAGGGCGATAATGGCGTCCACCTCCGTGCGGTGCGCGACCTCCTGGAGCATGATCGGGATTTCGAACGCGCCCGGGACTTCGTAAAAGGCGATCTGCACGTTGGGCACCAGCGTTTCGAGTTCCGCGCGCGTGGCGGCGACGAGGCCGTGCACGAACTCGGGGTTATACTGGCTGGCGACGATGGCGAATGTTTTCCGTTGGTAGGCGGTGAGCCGCGGGCGGCTGGGGATGATATTCGACATAGATGCAGATGGGTAAAGCGGGAGAGAGCGAAAGCCGGAGCGGTGAGACTGTAAAGAACTCCCGGGATTTCGCAAGCATCGCGGGACTGAAAGCGCGCGGGGGGCTTCCTCGCGCCTCTCGGGCGGGGCCGCGTTCAGCCGCGTTCAGAGGAGATGCCCCATTTTCAGCCGCTTGGTTTCCAGATACCGGGCGTTGTGCGGGTTGGCGGGGGTGCGGATCGGGACGATCTCCACGATCTCCAGCCCGTAGGCTTCCAGCCCGATCACTTTTTTCGGGTTATTGGAGAGGAAGCGCATTTTCCGCACGCCAAGGTCGGAGAGGATCTGCGCCCCCAGCCCGTACTCGCGCAGTTCCGCCGGGAAGCCGAGCCGCTCGTTCGCCTCGATGGTGTCGAGCCCCTCTTCCTGGAGCTTGTAGGCGTGGATCTTCGCCGGGAGGCCGATGCCGCGCCCCTCCTGACGCATGTAGACGAGGATGCCGCTCCCGGCTTTTTCGATCTGGGCGAGCGCGGCGTGAAGCTGCGGGCCGCAGTCGCACCGCAGGGAGCCGAACACGTCGCCCGTGAGGCATTCGCTGTGGACGCGCACCAGCGTCGGCTCGGTCTCGGAGATCGGCCCCTTCACCAGCGCCAGATGGCGCGCGTCGTCGATGATGGAGCGGTACATGTGAAGCTGGAAGTCGCCGTAGTCGGTCGGCAGCTTGATGACCTGCTCGCGCTCGATCAACCGTTCGCGGCGGCGGCGGTAGGCGATCAGGTCGCGAATGGTGCCGATCTTCAGGCCGTGTTTCTCGCGGAATTTCAGCAGCTCGGGCAGGCGCGCCATCGTCCCGTCGTCGTGCAGGATTTCGCAGATCACCCCGGCGGGCCGCAACCCGGCGAGCCGGGCGAGATCGACGGCGGCTTCCGTGTGTCCGGCGCGTTGCAGGACGCCGCCACTTTTCGCCTTGAGCGGAAAGACGTGGCCGGGCTGGACGAGATCCGCCGGTTTTGCCTCGGGATCGACGAGGGCGCGGATCGTCACCGCGCGGTCGATGGCGCTGATGCCGGTGCCGATGCCCCGCGCGGCGTCCACGGAGACGGTGAAGTCGGTCTTCTGGCTCTCCCGGTTCTCCAGCACCATCCTCTGGAGGCCGAGCTGCTCGGCGCGTTGCGCGGTGATCGGCGCGCAGACGAGGCCGCGCCCGTGCATCGCCATGAAGTTGACGGCCTCCGGCGTGACCCGCTCGGCGGCCATCACGAGGTCGCCTTCGTTTTCGCGGTCGGCGTCGTCGGTGATGACGACCATCTTCCCCGCGCGGATGTCCTCAAGCACTTCTTCAATCGTGTTGAACTGGATCTCCATCATCGCATTCTTCTTTCGCCCTCATAGATAAGGGGGAATCCCCGCGCTTGCACGTTTTTCCGTGGGTTCACCGTGGAATCGGGAACCCGCGCGGGCGGTAGAAGCTCAAAAGCGGCTCGCCGGGGAGCTGGCCGCCGGGGTAACGGCGGTCGAGGTCGAAAAAGGCGGCGAGGGTGGCGGCCACGTCCGCGAAGCTCTCCCGGATGCCGAGCGGGCCGGTGCGCCCGTCGTAGCGCGCAAGGATCGGCACCTCCTCGCGGGTGTGGTCGGTGCCGGGGGCGGTCGGGTCGTTGCCGTGGTCGGCGGTGATGAGCACGAGATCGTCGCTGTCGGCCTCTTCCAGAAAATCCGCCAGCCAGTCGTCGAACTGCTCCAGCGCGCGGGCGAAGCCGACCGGATCGCGCCGGTGGCCGTAAAGCGTGTCGAAGTCGCCCAGGTTGACGAGAAGCAGGGCGTCGGGGGCGAGCGGCCAGAGCCGGGCGACCGTCTCCAGGCTCTCGCGGTTGGAGGCGGTGCGGTGGTTGCGGGTGACGCCGCTGTGCGCGAAAAGATCGCTGATCTTCCCCACCCCCTCCACCGGCAGGCCCGCTTCGGCGATGGTGTTGAGGATCGTGTGCGGCGGGGCGATCGGGTAGTCGTGGCGGCCCGGCGCTTCCGCCCAGTGCCCTGGCTCGCCCGCAAACGGCTTCACGATCACACGGCCAATGCGCCGGTCGTCGCAATGCCGCCGGGCGATGCGGCCGATCTCGTAGAGCCGCCCGAGCGGGACGCGCGCGGTGTGCGCGGCGATCTGGAAGGCGGAGCTGGCCGTGGTGTAGAGGATCGGGTCGCCCGTGCGCAGATGCTCCTCGCCGTACGCTTCAAGCAGCGCCGCCGTGCTCCCCGTGGTGTTGCCAAGAAAGCGAACGCCCGCCTCTTCGGCAATGGCGGCGACCAGTTCTTCGGGGAAGGAGGAGAACGTAGCGAAGGGGGTTTCGGTAATGACACCCGCCAGCTCCCAATGCCCGCTGATCGTGTCGTTGCCCGCCGAGCGCGGGCGCATCCGGCCATAGCAGCCGGTGGTCTTCCGCGCTGGGGGATCGAAGACACGCCCCGCCAGGATTTCGCCGAGCCCGAGCGAAAAGAGGGTCGGGAGTTCGAGATCGCGGACGGCTTCCTGGATGTGGCCGCCGGTGTTGGCCTCCGGGGAACCGGGGGGGCGGAAAGCGGCGGCATCTGGCGCGTCACCCACGCCAAAGCCGTCAAGAACGAAAAGGACGGCTCTCATGGGATGGGGGCGGCGGATTCCGGGGCGGAGAGTTGGAGAAAGGCGGGGGGCATCGGAGGCATTGGAGCCTATCTCGGCAGCGGTGCCAAAAAAAGAGGGATTCCGGCGCAAACCGGAATCCCTCTCCAAGCAAGTCTTTGGGCAGGTGGGCCAGCGCCGTAAACCACGGCGACGGCCCGGGCCTGGAGTTATTCGGCGGATTCGGCGGATTCGGCAGATCCCTGGGGAGCGGCCTCTTCCGACGTTTCCGACTTTTTCGCGCGCGGCTTTTTGGCGGGTTTTTCCGCCGCTGGCTCGGAGGCTTCCGCCGGAACGGAGGTGGTCACGCTGCTGGAAGCGACGGCGAGCGGCGCTTCGGTGGCAACCTGATCGACCCACTCCAGGTAGGCGATCGGCGCGGCGTCGCTCTTGCGGTAGCCGAGCTTGATGATGCGGGTGTATCCGCCGTTGCGCGAGGCCGAGCGCGGCGCGATCTCCGCGAAGAGCTTGTGGACGGCGGCCTCGTTATGGCGCAGGCAGGCGAGCGCGGTGCGGCGGGCGTGCAGCGTTCCCTTCTTGCCGAGGGTGACGATCTTCTCCGCGAGCGGGCGGACGGCCTTGGCTTTCGCCAGGGTGGTCCGGATGCGGGAATGTTCGATCAGGCTGACGACCTGGTTGGCCAGGAGGGCATTCCGGTGGGAAGCGGTTCTCCCGAGTTTGACGGTCTTTTTCTGATGACGCATGAGGTTGGGGCGGCCTCAGTCGGGCCGCAGGTTGGATAAATAAGGGCGATTAAGGGCAATAACGAGGGCTTTGGGCGAGCCGCCGTTCTGGTCGTTCTAGTGGGTGTAGCTCTCCGCGCTGGGGGCTTCGATCAGCGAGGCGTCGAACTTCATCCCGAGGCTGAGGCCGAGCTGCGTGAGCTTGTCCTTGATCTCGTTGAGCGACTTCTTGCCGAAGTTCCGGTACTTGAGCATCTCGGCCTCGGTCTTCTGCGCGAGCTGGCCGACGGTGGTGATGTTCGCGTTGTTGAGGCAGTTGGCCGCGCGCACGGAGAGTTCGATCTCGTTGACGCTCATGTTGAGGAGCTTCTTGAGCGCGGCGTTCTCCTGGCTGACTTCCTTCGGCGTTTCGTCAAACTCGACGGCGTTTTCGTCGTAGTTGACGAACGGGTCGAGGTGGTGGCGCAGGATGGCCGACGCCTGGAGGAGCGCGTCCTCGGGCTTGATGCGGCCATCGGTCCAGACTTCGAGGATCAGCTTGTCGTAATCCGTGCGCTGGCCCACGCGGGTCGCTTCCACCGCGTATTTCACGCGGGTGACGGGGGAAAAAATGGAATCGATCGGGATCACACCGATGGGCATGTCCGGGTATTTGTTCTCGTCGCCGGTGGCAAACCCGCGGCCCACCTTGATCTCCAACTCGGCCTCGAACTTCTGCTTCTTGTCGATCGTGCAGATCACGAGGTCTTTATTGGGCACCTCAAGGCCCGCGACTTCCTGGATGTCTCCGGCGGTGACGGCGCCTTCCTTGTTGACGGAGATCGAGAGGCGGCGCGACTCGTGGTCGGCGGACTTGAACTTGATCCTCTTGAGGTTCAGCACGATGTCCGTGCAGTCCTCCACGACGCCGGGCAGGGTGGCAAATTCGTGTTGTGCGCCATGAATCCGCACATTGGTGATGGCGGCGCCTTCCAGCGAGGAGAGGAGCACGCGGCGCAGGGAGTTGCCGACCGTGTGGCCGTAACCGGCCTCAAAAGGTTCGGCAATGAACCGTGCATAGATATCGGTGGCATTACTCTCGTCTTTCACGAGAGTCTTGGGCATTTCGAAACGGCCTAAACGGATCGGCATAATGGGCAAGTTGAATAGAAAGGAGAAAAAAGCTTCGGGGGCTTCGGGATCCTCTGTCCGGCGTGCGTTTCACCGCGCGATTGGGACTTGGGATTGCGAGTTGGGACTGGGACCCGGCGTGCGATTTTCGCCCGCCTGGAACAGCTCTCAAATTCTGAAGTTTTTCTCCGCTTCCTTTATTCTCTTGTTGTCGCCGGGTTTCCCCTGGCGCAGATGGCCGGGATCCAACGATCACGGCCCAGGGACCAACGGCGGCTTAAAATTCGCGCTTGGGAGGGACGAAGAAACACGAAGTTGCCCCGGTTGTCCACAGAAATTCTTGCCAAGCCATTTTTGGCGGCGGGCGTCGAACCGCGGGGTGGGGGAGCGGGTCTCAAAGCTTTGCCCCCTGTCTATCCCCGGAGCGTTCCGG
>CAZYVL010000055.1:0-11141 GCA_964651005.1 uncultured Chthoniobacteraceae bacterium
CATCGCAAGTTCGGCATTGGAAACGGCTATTTTGCCATCGGCACTCGGTGTTTCCCGCCAGCTAAAGCGTCCCTTTTCAAGCCGTTTACTACAGAGCCACAGCCCGCTTCCGTCCCAGCATAGGATTTTGAACCGGTTGCGGTTGCGGTTGCGGTTGCTGAAGACGAAGAGATGTCCCGATAGCGGGTCTTCCTTGAGATAGCCCCATACCATCCCGTAAAGGCCGTCGTAACCTTTGCGCATGTCGGTTGCTCCCAATACCAGAAATACCCGTGTTGCCGGGCCTATGGATAACATGCCCGAAGATTGCCTGCTCCTGATCTGATCCGATAGATGCGGTTGGCCGGGCGGTTACGCCGATCCTCTTTACATGTGTCATTTTTCCCGAGGCGAATCGGCTTTTGATGGGTATTTGACTCCAATCACAGGCACTTCATTTAGCTTGATTGAAGGGGTTGAAAATTCAATGGGGTTCTTTTTCCTTGATGATCTATCTTCTTCGGGATTGATAAAAAGATTTCTAAAATGAAGCGTGAAATCGCTCACAACGACTCCCCCCATTTTCTTTAATTCATCTTTGCTATTGAATCTTGTTATTCTCTCTTCAATCAAAGAAACAACCTTGCTAAGCTCTATCTTGATCGTCACCGATTTGCCGGGATTCAAGATGATTATATCATTTATCTTCGGATATTTTCCAAGAAGAACAAAGTCTTCTCGATTTAAACCAAGGGGACCGCTCAGCGCACCCGCCATCCCCCCTTCCATTGCTTTCATTTCCCCTTTCATCCCATCCTCCAAAACCTTTTTAGCAACATATCCCGCTGAAAATTTTACGTTCCTTAATGCGAAGGTATCCATAACGATTTCGCCGACGCCCGGATTCAGGAAACTTAATTTTATTTCATTTGATTTTTTATCAACCGAAACTTCGCATTTGATTTTGAGAAGCTGTCTTTCGAAGTTAGACAACGGTAATAATGAAATATCTGGATCTGCTCCCCTCGCGCAAATACCAGCACAGAATGCGACAACAAAGACGATAAATATAATTTTCCCATAATTTGGACAATGCATCCGATTTACTTGCAATCCTTGCTCGTGTCTAAAATATAAGCCCCAACACCCGGAGGGTCTTTTACGTCCATAATTATCGGGGTCACCGCTTGACACTTGATAGGTTCTCCAGCCGTCCCATCAAAGCTCCGGCATCTGCTTCGATGGAAGCGTCTTTTCAGCAACGTGGGTATTCAGGCGTTTGAGCACTCGTGCACAGTGCTGCCGTTTTTGTCACCGAGGGATCAGGTTACGTCGATGCGGCATTCCCCTGCGTCATTTACTCTGAGCCAGAAGCTGGGCGGGAAACAGCCACCAAAGGCTACAGCCCCTGGCGCGCCAGTTCCTGCTCCAGCAGGATGCGGAACTCCGCCAGGTCTTCCTGCGCGGGGCGGTACCCCGGCGTTGGCGGGACGAGGCCGAAGCGGCCCATCTGGTCGAGATACCAATCTGCGGCCACTCCGTCGCTGAAGGTGACTTTGCCGCTCACGAGCGCGCCGGGGCGCATGATCTGGTCGAGGGAAACCCGCACCTTCCCTTGCCCGCCCGGCTGGCCGGGTTCCTTCTCCTCCAGCGGGGTCGGGGGGAGCTGGCCGTCCCCGGACAAATCCGCCGAGGCCGCTCCGCCTTCCACCCCTGCCCCGGTCTCCGCATTCGCCTGCGGCTCGACGGGCTTCTGCTTCTCCTGGGGAACGAGCTTGAGGTCGTCCACGAGAAAACGCGCTTCCATATAGGTGAGGCGGATGCCGAACTCCTCCGCGAGCCGCTGCTGCACGTCGGAGAGTTTTGCGCCGTCGGCGATCCAGCCGCTCACCGCCCTTTTCTGTTCGTCGGTCAGTTGCATGGTTGGGGCAAAGCTATAGCGGGGATGCGGCTTCATTGCATCGCAATTCTGCGGAAGTTCCCCTTTCACACCGGCTGAACCCGTTCAGGCGGCGGGGCGCTTCCAGCGGGCGAACTTCTCCTCCGCCTCCGGCCCCGTGGCGATGCGGAAGTCGGCACCCAGCAGCAGGCGGACTTTTTCCCCCTCCCCGCCGGTGATTTCGAGGACGATCCGACGCGGCCCCGGGGTTTTCCAGACGAGATCGCGGATGGCAAGGAGGTCGTTCTCCGTGGCGCTCCGGCAGTCGAGCGCGAGGACGAGCGGCCTCTCCCTGGAGTCCGGTTTTTTGATCGCTTTCACCTCGTTGGCGGAGAGTCGCGGCCCTTCGTCGCGCAGGTCGAGCCGACCGGTGATCTGCACCACCGCCCCCTGCACCAGGATCGAGGCCGATTTCGTATAGGTATCGCTCCAGATCATCACTTCGAGCTGATCGCTCAAGTCTTCCAGAACCACGACGGCGAACGGCTTGCTCTCTTTCTTCGTGAATTTCTTCTCCACGGAGGCGAGCGCCCCGGCGAGGGTGACGGTGCTCTTGTCCTCCTGCTCGGCGAGCCGGGCGATCGGCACGAATTTCCCCGTTTCGAGCGCGGGGCGGTATTCATCGAGCGGATGCCCGGTGACGTAAAAGCCGAGCAGCTCTTTTTCGAAGGCGAGGTTCTCGGCGGGGGTCCACGGCTTCACGGTGGACCCGGCTTTGCGGGTTGCCTTCGGCGCGGTGTCGATCATGTCGAAGAGCGAAACCTGCCCTTGCGCCCTGTCGCGGTGCGAGCTGGCGGCGAAGGCCATCGCCTCGTCGATTTCGGAGAAAAGCTGGGCGCGCTCCGCGCCGGTGAAGTCGAAGGCGCCGCATTTGACGAGGCACTCCAGCCCTTTTTTGTTGAGTTTCTTGGAGTCGATCCGGGCGCAAAAATCCTCCAGCGAGGCGAACGGACCGCCGCTCTCCCGGTCGGCAATGGCCGCCTCCATCGCCGCCTCGCCGACGTTCTTGATCGCCGCGAGGCCGTAGCGGATCGCCCCGTGATAGAGGGTCCCGTCGGCCTTCGGGGGCAGCTCGGCGGGAACCGCCTCGGGAGCGAACTTGAGCGCGCTTTTGTTCACGTCGGGCGGCAGGATCTTGATCCCCATCCGGTCGCATTCGGCAACAAAGACGCTGATCTTGTCGGTGTTGGAAATCTCGTTACTAAGCACCGCAGCCATGAACTCAACCGGGTAGTTCGCCTTGAGGTAGGCGGTCTGATAGCTGATCCAGGCGTAGGCGGCGGAGTGCGACCGGTTGAAGCCGTACCCGGCGAATTTCTCCAGAAGGTCGAAAATTTCGTTGGCCTTGTCGGCGTCGATGTCATTGAGGCGCTTACACCCCTCGACGAAGCTGATTCGCTCCTTGGCCATCTTCTCCTTGTCCTTCTTGCCCATCGCGCGGCGCAGGAGGTCCGCCCCGCCGAGCGTGTACCCGGCGAGCACCTGCACGGCCTGCATCACCTGCTCCTGGTAGACGAAGATGCCTTGCGTATCCGCGCATACCTGTTCGAGCAGCGGGTGGGCGTACTTGATTTTGGCCTTCCCCTTCTTGCGCTTGATGTAGTCCGGGATCAGATCCATCGGCCCCGGGCGGTAGAGCGCGAGGATAGCGTTAATGTCCTCGATGTCCTTGAGGTCGAACTGGCGGCAGACGTTGACCATGCCGCCGGATTCCAGCTGGAAGACCGCCGTGGTCTCGCCCCGGTTGAGCAGCTCGAAGGTCGGCGCGTCGTCGAGCGGGATCGCGCTGATGTCGAACCCGGGCGTGTGCTCGCGGATGAGCGCCTGCGCGTCGGTGATGACCGTGAGCGTCTTGAGGCCGAGGAAGTCGCACTTGAGCATCCCGATGTCGGTGAGCGGCCCCATCGCGTACTGGCTGACGATGGAGCCGTCATTGGCGCGGGTGAGCGGGATGTATTCGCTCAAGTCGCACGCGCCGATGACGACGCCCGCCGCGTGGACGCCCGTGCCGCGCGTCAACCCCTCCAGCTTCGTCGCCGTCTCCCAAAGCTGGCTCGTGGCCGACTCGTTTTGCACGGCGTTCTTGAGTTCCGGGTTTTTGTCGATCGCGCCGTCCACATGCTCGGCGGCCCCCGTCTCCTTGTTCTTTTTATCGAACCCGGCGAGCGTGATGCCGAGTTCGTTCGGGATCATCTTGGCGATCCGGTCGGCGTCGCCGTAGCTCCAGCCCATCACGCGCCCCACATCGCGCACGACCGATTTCGCGCCGAGCGTGCCGAAGGTGATGATCTGCGAGACGGAACGCTCGCCGTACTTGCGCCGGACATACTCGATCACCTCCGGGCGGCGGTTCTGGCAGAAATCGACGTCGATGTCGGGCGGGCTGACGCGCTCCGGGTTCAGGAAGCGTTCGAAGAGGAGCTTGAACTGGATCGGGTCGATGTCGGTGATCCCCATCGCGTAGGCGATCAGCGATCCCGCCGCCGAGCCGCGCCCCGGGCCGACGGGGATGCCCTGCTGCTTCGCCCAGTTGATGAAGTCCCAGACGATGAGAAAATAGTTCACAAACCCCTGCTTCTCCAAAACGCCAAGCTCCAGCTCGTACCGCTTGCGGATGGCCTCGGCGTCGGCTTCCGCGCCGTAGCGGCGGACGATGCCCTCCTCGGCGATCTCGCGCAGGTAGGCGTTCTGGGTCTTCCCGGCGGGCGGTTCGTAGTTGGGGTACTTGGGGGAGGTATCGAGATCAAACCCGCACCGCTCGGCGATCCGCAGCGTGTTGTCGCACGCCTCGGGGTGCTCCGCGAAGAGCGCGCGCATCTCCGCCGGGCTTTTGAAGTAGACCTCCGGGATGTATTTCATCCGGCGCTCGTCGGCGACGTTCGCGCCCGTACCGATGCAGATCATGACGTCGTGCGCCTCGTGGTCCTCGCGGGTCAGGAAATGGACATCGTTGGCGGCGACGAGGCCGAGCCCAAGCTCCCGGGCGATCTTCGGGATGGAGCGGTTCGCCTTCTGCTGCTGCTCCAGGCCGTGATCGTGCATCTCCATGAAGAAATTCTCCGGCCCGAGGATGTCGCGGTATTTGGCGGCGATGGAGAGTGCCTTGGCGTAGTCGTCATCGTGGTGGAGCGCCATCGCGACCTCGCCCTTGAGACAGCCGCTCAGGCCGATGAGGCCGCGAGAGTATTTTGCGAGGTGCTCGTGGTCGATACGCGGCTTGTAGTACATGCCGTCGAGCTGGGCGATGGAGACGAGCTTGACGAGGTTGCGATACCCCTCCTCGTTCTCCGCCAGGAGGGTGAAGTGAAAGGAGGCGTCGCGGGCGGAAGTCGCCTTGCGCTCGAAGAGCGAGCCGGGGGCGACGTAGACCTCGCACCCGATGATCGGCTTGATGCCCGCCTTCCGCGCCTCCTGGTAGAACTCGACGGCGCCGTACATGACGCCGTGATCGGTGATCGCCACGGCGGGCATGCCAAATTCCTTCGCCTTCTTCATCAGCGCGGGAATGCGAACCGCCCCGTCGAGGGTGGAGTATTCCGTGTGGAGATGGAGATGGACGAAGGAGTCGGACATAGACCCCCAATATAGGCCGAAAACGCCCGGCGCGAACAGCCGAAGGACGCGAAAAATTCGGCCCCGCTCCCCACTCCCCACTCCCCGCTCCCCGCTCCCCGCCCCTGCCGCCCTGCAAAACAAAAAACCGGCACCGTGGCCAGAAAGCCACGGCGCCGGAGTTAAAACGCGATTTTAGATCTTGGGTCTTGGAAAACCTGGAACCAGGGGGAACCTAGTACCGGCCGCCACGGTCGCGTCCGCCGCCACGGCGGTCACCGCCACCACCACCGTATCCACCACCGCCACCGCTACGGCGCTCAAAGGAGCGGCCACCACCACCACCGCCGCCACCGCTGCGTTCTTCGCGCGGACGGGCAATGTTGACGGTCAGGGGACGGCCTTCCATGGCTTTGCCATGGAACTGATCAATGGCGCTCTGCGCCTCGCTGTCCGAGCTCATCGTGACGAAGGCGAACCCACGGCTTTTGCCCGTGAATTTGTCCTGAACCAGCAGCACATCGCTGACGGTTCCTGCCTGGCCGAAGAGGTCCTGCAGATCGGGTTCCGTTACGTTAAAGGGAAGATTCCCCACGTAAAGTTTGTTGTTTGACATACTGATAACTGCCTAGCACTGCCGTGACGGTTCCCGGTCATCGGTCTCAAGTCGGCCACTGATGGTAATCAATTGCAAACTCCCCTGCCTCAACACTGCTGACAAGTCGGAGAGTACCCCAATTCGGCCGTATGGGAAGAGAAAAGCATCTCGGGATTCCTGTGTGTGCTGACATCGGGGTTTCCCCTACCCCTGGCGGCTTTTTGGCGTTGGCGTGATCCGGGAACCGCCTCGCCGAGGCGGCAGAAACCGGGGCGATCACGGACCGTCTCCGGGGGTGTTTCACCGGCTGGATTTTGGGGGTGCGATGGAATCAATGAAAACCGTGTTCGACAATGCCATTGTTCCCCCGGATTTCCCGTCCACCTCGACGGCATTGTCCTTGAACCTGCCGACCGAAATATGGCTGCCGTACGCCTGAACCGACAACCGGTGACGCTTGTTGACCACGGCGCGATCCTTGTTCAACTCCTCAAAAACCGGGTTCAAGTCCCGGTTCACTTTCAGGATTTCCCGGGGTTTGAGGATCATGAATCGTTGGCCCAGCCCCCTGCTCACCAAACGGTTTGTGATTGCATCATCGGCGGTACAACCAAATTGAGGGCCGTGGTCCACGAAGGCACGATCTTTCGTGTTGTAGGCATAGGTGATCCCGATTTCCTTGATCGCCTCCTGGTCCAGAATCAGGTCTTGTTTTCCAATATTCTGGATCGAGACAACGAGTTTGCCCGAATCCCGCTCCAGTTCTGCTTTCATGGAGAGGGGAAACATTTTTTCCATTTGATCCCGCACCGAAGCCGAAGAATGCACCTTTGTCGGTGGAACCTCTTCCCGCAAGACTTCCGGCGACATCCCGATCAGGGAACCGTTTTGATCCCGCAAGGAAGTGCCTCCGTCTTCCGGGGAACTCTCCAGTGTCATTCCATCGCTGAAACGATAACGAACGGTTTGTCCGCTTTTGGAAACCGCTGGCTCAAAGTGGCATGCCGTGAACCACGCTATCGCAAAAGCGGCCAAAACCAGGAACTGGCCGCCGCTCCGCTTCAAAAACCGTGTCTCCGTTTCCATTTTGATATGCCCCCCTATCTCCTCACGTAGCGCCGTACCTCAAACTGCGGATGCGCCCGGATGATGCCGCGAAATTCGAAGAGCGGCTCGAATGCGGGGAAAACGGTATCTCCTTCCATCTCCACCGGCAGGACGGTGAGCAGCAGCTCCGAACAGCGCGGCAGGAGCTGCGCGTAGATCTCTCCCCCGCCGATGACGAAGAGATCCGCGCCCGGCTCGGCCAGCGTCCCGGGGATAACCTCCTCCGGCGTGTGCACCGTTGTCACCCCGGCGAGGGCGGGGCCGCGCGTCAGGACGATGTTGCGCCGCCCGGGGAGCGGACGCCCGAGCGATTCGTAGGTCTTGCGGCCCATGACGACGGCGTGCCCCAGGGTTGCCTCGCGAAACCAGCGAAGCTCGTCGGGAATGCGCCACGGGATCGCCCCCGCGCGGCCGATGACGCGGTTGCGCGCCATCGCGGCAATCGCCTTCAGCGTGCTGGCGTGAGGGGGTTGGCCGGGTTGGCCGGATTGGCCGGGTTGGTCAGGCATGGCGGTCAAACGGCAACGGCGGCCCGGATGGCCGGGTGCGGATCGTAGTTTTCCAGCGTGAAGTCGTCGTACCGGAACTCGTCGATCTCGCGCACCGCCGGGTTGAGCCGCATCGTCGGCAGCGGCCTCGGCTCGCGGGAGAGCTGCTCGCGCGCCTGCTCCAGATGGTTGGCGTAGAGATGCAGATCGCCGAAGGTGTGCACGAAATCCCCCGGCTTGAGCCCGCACACCTGCGCCACCATCTGCGTGAGCAAGGCATAGGAGGCGATGTTGAAGGGGACGCCCAGGAAGAGATCCGCGCTCCGCTGGTAGAGCTGGCAGGAAAGCTCCCCCTCGCAGACGTAAAATTGGAAAAGGAGGTGGCACGGCGGCAGCCGCATCGTCTCGATCTCCCCGGGGTTCCACGCGCTCACAATCAAACGGCGGCTCTCCGGGTTGCGCCGCAACTGCGCGATGAGGTTGGCGATCTGGTCGTGCGAACGGCCATCGGCGGAGCGCCAGTCGCGCCATTGCGCGCCGTACACCCGCCCGAGATTGCCATCCGCGTCGGCCCATTCGTCCCAGATCGTCACCCCTTCGGCCTGGAGCGGGCGGACGTTGGTTTCGCCCCGCAGGAACCAGAGCAGCTCGTGGAGGATCGACTTGAGGTGGAGCTTTTTCGTCGTCAGCAGCGGGAACCCTTCGCGCAGATCGAAGCGCGCCTGCGCACCGAAGACCGACCAGGTGCCGGTGCCGGTCCGGTCGGGCTTGAATTTCCCGTGGTCGAGTACGAGTTTCAGCAGGTCGAGGTAGGCGCGCACGGGGCAAGCCTAAACTTGGGCGGGCTTTTCCGGAAGCCAATTCAGGTTGAAGGCCGGGGGCGGCCCCGGTAGCCTTGGGCCCCAATGAGCATCGAAGCGATCAAGGAACGGGCGCGCGGGGCGCTCTGGGGCCAGCTTGTGGCGGACGCCGCCTGCCTGGGCACGCATTGGATTTACGACCTCGACGAACTGCGCGCCGCTTTTCCCGATCTGCGCGGGTTCGAAGCGCCGCGCGAGGGGCACTACCACGCCGGAAAGCAGCCCGGCGACTCGACGCACTACGGCGACGGCGCGCGGGTGATGCTGGAATCCGTGGCGCGCCTTGGGCGGTTCGACGCGGCGGATTTCGGCGCGCGGTTCATCGCCTTTTTCGGGACTCCTGAATACCGGGGCTACCGCGACAAGGCGACCCGGGAGACGCTCGAACGCTACCGCCTTTTCATGGAGCGCCACCCGGGCGAGCCGTTCGATTACCAACACGGGGCGGACGACGACCAGCTCGCGACAGCCTCGCGCCTCGCGCCGGTGGTGGTCGCCCATCGGGAAGACCCGGCCTTGCTCGAGACCGTGGCGCGCGCCACGCGCGTCTGCCAGGACAACCGCCGCGCCGTGGCGACGATGCAGGCGAACGCGCTGCTGCTCCAGGCGGTACTGGCGGGGCGCGACCTGGAGGAAGCCGTGGCGGAAACCGCCGCGCGGATGCCCGGGATCGACCCGGAGTTCGGCCCCGGGATCGCGGCGGAAATGCGGGCGGCCACGGACGATCCACGCGGCGTCACGGAAGCGACGCTCGCCTTCGGCCAGTCGTGTCCCCTCCCCGGCAGCTTCCCCGCCGCGCTCCACGCCGCGCTCCGGCACCGGCACTCCTTCGAAGAAGCGGTGCTCGCCACGCTGCGCGCAGGGGGCGACAACGCCGGGCGCGCGGCAATGCTCGGGGCGTGGGTCGGCGCGTGCGTGGGGGAAGAGGGAATCCCCCGGGCATGGCGGGAGCGCCTCACCGGAGCCGACATCATCCGGGGAGAGATCGAGGCGCTGGTCGCCAGAATGTAGAGCGGCAAGGCCGGGCTTCCTGCTGGATTTCAACCGGGCGGTCCTTACAATCTCCATCCTTTTCCGACTTTGACATGACACCCGACGCCCTTCTAAGCCAAAAAATCGAAACCGCCGTTGCGGCGGGCCACCTTCTGGAATCGAGCGCGCGCAATATCGCGCAGCTTCTTGCCCACAGCAGCTCTCCGGTGGACGCGCGGAGCGTGCGGGAGCTGGTCGATTCCAACGCCTGGGAGGAACTCAACGACCGCTTTTTCAAGACGCTCGCGTTCGGGACGGGCGGGCTGCGCGGGCGGACCATCGGCAAGATCGTGACGGAGGCGGAGCGCGGCGCGCCGCAGCCGCTCGGGAGGCCGGAGTTTCCGTGTGTCGGCACCAACGCGATGAACAACTTCAACGTCTCGCGCGCGACGCAGGGCCTCGTGGCGTACCTGCACGACTGGCACCGGCGCGAGGGGCGGACGGAGAAGCCGAAACTCGCCATCGGCTACGACTCGCGCCATTTTTCCCGGGACTTCGCGCAGCTCGCGGCCCGGGTGGCGAGCGAGAACGGCGTGGACGTGGTTCTTTTCTCCACCCCGCGTTCCACGCCGGAGGTCTCCTTCGCCGTACGCCAGACGGGGGCGACGGCGGGGATCGTGCTGACGGCGAGCCACAACCCGCCGCACGACAACGGCTACAAGGTCTATTTCGAAGACGGCGCGCAGGTCGTGGAACCGCATGCCAGCGGGATCATCGCAAAGGTCAACGGCGTGGAGAGCGACCGCTATACGCCGCTGCCGGAAGCGCGGCGGGGGGCGATCCGCGTGGTGGACGCGGAGATCGACGAACCGTATCTGGAACGCCTCCAGACGCTCGTACTCGACCGTTCCGTGGTGGAGGCGGGGCGCGATCTCCGAATCGTTTTCACCCCGATCCACGGCACGGGAGGCGAGATGATCCGCCCGATCCTCACGCGGCTCGGGTTCCAATTCTCCGAAGTGGCCGAACAGGCGGCGTTCGATGGCCGCTTCCCGACCGTGAAAAGCCCGAACCCGGAGAACGCCGAGGCGCTGACGCTGGCGATCGCGCTCGCGCGGGAGCAGCAGGCGGATCTCGTTGTCGCGACGGACCCGGACTGCGACCGGATGGGCGTGGCCGTGCGCGACGCGGCGGGGGCGATGCGGCTGCTGACGGGCAACCAGATCGGCTCGCTGATGGCGTGGTACCGCGCCACGACGCTGCGGCGGCAGGGAATCCTCAATGCGGAAAACCTGAGCCGGGGCGTGATCGTCAAGACGTTCGTCACCACCGATCTGCAAAAGGCGATCGCCACGCGGCTCGGGCTGCGCTGCGTGGAGACGCTCACCGGGTTCAAATACATCGGCGCGAAGCTGACGCAGTACGAGCGTGCGCTTCCCCCGGAGGAGCAGGCGCGCTACCGGCGACTTTCCGAGGCGGAGACTCGCGCGCTGCGTCTGGAGCGTTCAAGCTACTATGTCTTTGGCGGGGAGGAGAGCTACGGCTACAGCGGGGCGGATTTCACCCGCGACAAGGATGGCAACGGCGCGGTGGTGATGTTCGCGGAAGTGGCCGCCTATGCCAAATCGCGCGGGCTCACGCTCGAT
>CAZYVL010000055.1:11241-16521 GCA_964651005.1 uncultured Chthoniobacteraceae bacterium
CGCTCCTATGCTTGCGCCCTGAAGCGGAGAGGGAGAACCGCTTCGTACCCTGCACGATGATGATCTCGGATTATTTCCTCGGCGCGGCAATCGTCCTGATGGGCACGGGGGTCGTCTTCACGACCGCCGCTTCGGTGATTTTGACCTACCGCGCCTTTCGGGCCTCCCCGGCGTTGGGATTGATTTGCGCGCTGCTTCCGCTGGCGACCTTTGCGTATGTCATCCGGCACTGGCACGAGGCAAAAGGCGTTTTTCTGACGCAGGTTTTCGGCGTGGTCTGCGCGGGGGCGGGGGCTTTTCTTTTGCTGGCGGACCCGGGGTTGCGCACCATCATGAAAGGGCAGATCGATCCCTCTCTTCTTCCCGCTCTCTCCGAATTCCCCACTCTCTCCGAAGCGAACACAGGCGCGGCAAAACTGCTCCCCTCCCCGCATCCGCACAAAACGCCAACCCGCGAACAACGCCTTCAGCATACCAAAGCACTCTACCTCCGGCTCCAAAGCTGGCATGACGAACTGGTGAAAAAACAGCCCGCCGCGAATGCGGACGCCGCACAGGCGGAAGCGTTCCGCAAAGAGCACGCGAGCTACCAAAGCCTGCTGGCCGAATACAAGGCGGCGGCCGGGGAGTTCCGCTCGCCGCGCCCCTCTCCCTCTCCCGGTGGCAAATGAAGATCGCCCCCGATCACACCCGCCGCCGCTCCCGAACCGGAATCCACGGTTCCCAACGCCGGGGCGAATGTTGTAATCTCCCCTCCATGATTCCCCGATGCTCCCTCCTCTTCCGGCTTTTGCTCCTGCCCGCGCTGGCGTTTGCTCTCGCGGGTTGCGGTATTACCGGGAAGAAGGAGCGGATCGTCGGCCCCCCGGGAGATCTTGAAAACCAGAGCGGCGATGTCTCTTTCCAGGCGTTTGTCACGCGCCTGCGTGCGGCGGCAGCGAAGCGCGATACCGTCACGCTTTCCATGATGATGACGCCCGACTTCGGCTATAGCTGGGCCGCCGGGGGCGAGGGGCCGGGGGTGTTCGACTACTGGGACGCCCGGAATCTCTGGCCCGATTTGCAGGCGGTCCTGCGCGAAAGATTCGTGCCAAGCGGCAACTACATGGTCGCCCCGGCGGAAGTGACGCTCAATCCCGATTACCCGGGCTTCCGCGCCGGGCTGCGGCTCGTCAATGGATCGTGGCGGTTCTCCTACTTCGTCCCCGCGCCGCCGAATACGGGCCGGTAAGGCACCGGACCAAGGCGCTCCGCTCTCCTCTCCCCTCTCCTTCCTCGTGGAAACGCACGATCCCATCCGCCTCGGGCTACCGCATCGCGAGCCGTTCGTGTTCGTGGACAGCGTGACGGATCTCCACCCGGGGGAATCGGCCCGGGGGAACAAGACCTTCGCGGCGGAGGAACCGTTTTTCCGCGGGCATTTCCCCGGCGACCCGCTGGTGCCCGGCGTGATCTTGACGGAGGCGCTCGCGCAGATCGCCGGGATCGCCGCAGCCAGGCCGGGGCTTCGCCTGGCGGCGCTCCGCGCGATGAAGTTCCCGTACGCGGCGCGCCCGGGCGAGCGGATCGAGCTGGAGGCGCGCAAGGCGGGCGAGGCAGGCGGGTTGGTCCAGTTCGCCGTGAAGGCGTCGGTGGGGGCGCAGACGGTTGCCGAGGGTGCCGTGGTGTTGGGGGGGTAAGCGCGGGCGGCAACTTTCGGCTGGCAAAAAAGAGGACGCGGGCGCATCGTTTTCGCATGAAACTCGCCCCTTTCTTCGGCTTGTTCGGCTTGTTCCTGCTGCCATGGTCGGCGCTCGGGCAGGATACCGCCTACCAGGCGCTCCGCGCGTTCGGAGCGGAGCGCGGCCCGGAGGTTCTTAAAAGCGTGATCGAGGTGAAGGGCCGCGCGGGCGCCCCGCAGCCGGAAACGTGGACCATCGTCCTCAACGATCCGCGCGCGCGCGGCGGCGTGCGCGAGGTGGGCATCTCGCAGGGCAAGATCGTTTCCGAGCGCACCCCGGTGAACGCCTACAGCGGCGTGGCGATCGCGATGGATTTCCAGAAGCTCAATCTCGACTCGCAGGGCGCCTTCACCCTCGCCGAAGAACAGGCGCGGCAGGCGAAGGTCAGCTTTGATTCCGTCGATTACACGCTGCGGCAGGGCGAATCCGCCAACACCCCGGTCTGGGTGCTCGATCTGCTCGATCCCGTACACCGCTTCGTCGGCACCGTCCGGATCGCCGCGGACACAGGGAAGGTCGCCTCCCAGGACTTCCGGGCGGTCTCTGAACGGGACGGCGGCGAAGCAGGCGCACGCGAGACGGACCGCCACGCGGAACAAGGCAAACCGCACCGCCACGATAACCTTGCCCATCGCATTGACCGGGGCTTGCACCGGATCGGCGGAACGCTGCAAGAGTTCTTCACCGGCAGGCGGACGGTGGATCGCCGCTTCGACGGTGAATAATCTCCAATATTTCCGTGACGCTCTCCGTGACGCCGGAAACTGCTGAAACCGCGCGGCTCGCTTCCGTTCTTTTCGGCGCGGGAGTGCTTCTGCTGGCGCTGGAGATCTTTTTCGTCACGCGGGTTTTCGCGCTCGTCGGCGCGCTCACGCTCCTGGGCGCGGCGGCGCTGGCATTCTGGAAGGTCAGTATCGAAATGGGGAGCCTCCTGTTCCTCGGCGGCGCCACGCTTGTGAGCCTCGGCTTTCTGGTGATGCTGGCCTTCTTCCCGAACGCACCGCTCGCCCGGCAGTTCCTTGCCCGGGGGCGCGACGTTGGAGATTGACCGAGGGAACTCACGCGAAGGCACGAAGCGAAGACAAGAAGGAACGGAGGACACGGAGGGAGACACTCCTTCTCAACTCTTCGCGCCTTCGCGTCTTCGCGTGAACCGCAATCAGCAATTCTATTGCTCGTCCGGGCCGTAGTTGGGGGCGAACCCGTTGGGGGTCTCCTGCCAGTGGAACCCTTGCGGGGTGGTGATCGGGATCACCTCGCTTATTGATCCCCCCTGCTTGGTGAACTCGTAGTCGGTGGGCATGCCGCCGTTGCCGTCCGAATCCAGGACGAGGCCGTGCGTGACGCCGTTGGGAGACTCGATGCTCAGCAGTGCTTTCGCCTGGACGGTGACTCCGCTCGCCGTAAAGGTCTGCGGATCGTGGGCCGCCCGGTAGGTGAGAACCCTCCCGTCGGGGAGCGAGAAAGAAACCCCCGCCTGCGTCGCGTCGCCTTGGGGAGAGAGATCATTGAGAGTGCTTCCGAGCGGCGGCACGTTGAGAGGGGAGGGCCAGATGACCGTGACGAGGAGTGAGTGCCCGGGGCTCGTCCAATCGACGGTGACGCAAGGCGCCGGGGTCAAAAGCCCGAACCCGTAAGTGTTCCAGCCGCGATACGGCGCCGTGTTGCCGTAATATTTTGTGTAGGTGAGCCCGGGCGCCCCGAAGTGGTAGAACCAGAGGTTGGGGCCGTTCGGGTCGGAGGTGTGGAAACGCCGGGCGGCCGGATCCGTCACCATCTGGTCCGCCGTGAAGCCCCATAAGTGACGGTTCGACACATTGAGATAGGCCGGGAAGTTCCAGACCTGCGTGAAGGAGTGCTCTAGCCCGTCACGGTTGTTCATCTCGTCGGTGACGATCCAGAAGCCCGGGTCGCGCACAAAAATGACCTGCCGGTGATGGTCCATGTCCTTCTCGGGATAGCCGAGGTCATAGAGGCCCTCCATGAAGTCGAACTGCTCGGAGGTGTGCCAGCGCGCCTCGATCGGCGTGGTCTCGACCTCCTGATTGGCCGGGACGATGTTTGCCTGCGAACGGCCGTCTACCAGCACCGTGTTGGTTTTCCAGGAGGAATTTTCGCCCAGAAGTTCATTGATCGCGTCGAAATCCCCGCGCATCTCCACGGGCAACTGGTCCGGGCTGTAGACCGGGACGCCGCAACTGACCAGAAGCGGGCGGCCATAGGCGGAAACCTGGATGGCGTTATGCCCCATGCTCCGGTGCCCCCGCCCTGGGCGGCCCGTTTGCATGAATAGATAGGGGCTATCCCAGCTCCAGTCCCGCCGTTGGGCGGAATAGCCGCTGTAAGGGAAAGCGATGGAGGTGAACGCCGGGACCGGGGTGGAGGGCGTATCCTGGAACTGCCCGGCGATCTGGGCGACGAGCGGATCGCTGATGCCGGGCATATTGGCGGTTTGGCTTGCCAGCCAGTTTGCGCGCTCAGTCGCGTTGGACCAAATGAGCGGTGGGGCGACCACGCCGTAGCTTGCCAGCGCGGGCAAATACGCACCCGGAGTCGAGAGCGCCGCTGCGAGCTGGTAAAAGGCGGTCGCCCGGCTTCTGAGCTTCGCGGCAAGTTCGGGGTAGCTCAGTTCCAACCATCCGGCCATATCCTCAAGCGCGGGCGCGTCGGAGAGATTGTAATTGAAGGACTGCTCCATCATTCCGCCATCTCGGTAGAACGCCCCCTCGAGGTAATCGTCGAGGCCCGCCGCGCCATTCTCGGCCACATCGACGCTTGCGGAAAATTCGGGAAACGACGCGGAGATGAGCAGGACGGCGGCGAGTCCGTTGCGACGCTGGTTGGGGACTGATAAGGGTTTTGAGTAGACCTCCAGGAGCGCCGCCGGGTGATCCTGGACCAGTGAAAGGGCGATTTGCGCCAGCTCTACCGCGGGAATCAAGTCGCGGTCCGCCTGGGCAACAGGGGCCGCGAGCGGCCTACACACGTTGTCCCATTCTGCCGGTCTCCCGCTATTCGGGAGGCTTTTGCAGAAAATGCTGAGAATTCGGATGATGTTTTGCACCCGGTCCGCCTGCGAAAAGGTCGACTGGCCGCTCCAGTTGCACGGAACCAGGCGGCGGGTTGCGGCATCGAGCAACTCGACTTGGTGCTTCTGGTTGCGGGCGAAGTCCGCCGTGAACTGGAACCACTTGCTTGGATAGACCGTATCACCGCTCTGCCAATAGCGGGCCGAAAAGCCGTTAGAAAAAGAGAAACTCTGGTAGGTGTCGAAATAGTTCCCAGAGTCGTCCTGCGCTAGCCACAGGACGGGGGGAACCTCTCCGGAACCGGGAGCGCCGATGATATCAGAGGAGAGAAAGAAAAGAAGCATCCGTGCGTCGATCTTCGTCTGTTCCTCCCCGGCGGGGAGCCGCCCGACGAGATATTCCACCGGGTCAACGGCGGCCGGGAGGCCCTGGAGGGAATGCCAGCGTAAGTCGCCCGGGTCGGCCGCGCGCAGAAACTTCACCTTGTAATCGCGCCAGGCAGTCAACGCCGCCGCGTAGTGGCCATCGCC
>CAZYVL010000056.1:0-14297 GCA_964651005.1 uncultured Chthoniobacteraceae bacterium
CTTTCGTAAGTTCCATCCGCCATGGCCCTTCCCTGGATCGTCCTTTTCACCCCTTTGCTGAGCGCCGCGTTGATCGGCGTTTTCACCAAGCGCTGCCATAACCTCAGCGCCGGGATTTCCGTCGTCGCGGTGCTCATCTCGCTCGCCGCCAGCATCGGCGTTTTTCTCGCCCCCGCCCCGGCGACGCCGCTCTCGATCCCGTGGATCGCCCTCGGCGATTTCCAGGTCCCCATCGGCCTCACCCTCGACGGGCTGAGCAAGGCGATGATGCTGGTGGTCACCTGCGTCGGCACGTTGATCCACCTTTACTCGCTCGCCTACATGGCGGATGACGACGGCAAGGGGCGCTACTTCGCCGGACTTTCGCTCTTCATGTTCTCGATGCTCGGGATCGTCTTCGCGGACAATTTCGTGATGATGTTCATCTTCTGGGAACTCGTCGGCGTCTCCTCTTTCCTCCTGATCGGGCACTGGTACAACCGCACCGCGCCCGCCGCCGCTGCGAACAAGGCGTTCATCACCAACCGGCTCGGCGACTTCGGCTTCATGCTCGGCATCCTGCTCGTCTGGCTCGCGACGGGGGCGCTCCACTTCGACGGCATCCAGGCGGGGATCGGCGCGCTCAAGGCGAACCCGGCGCTCGCCACGCTCGCCGCCCTGTGCGTCTTCTGCGGGACGGTCGGCAAATCGGCGCAATTCCCGCTGCACGTCTGGCTGCCCGACGCGATGGAAGGCCCAACCCCGGTTTCCGCGCTCATCCACGCCGCCACGATGGTCGCCGCGGGCGTCTACATGCTGGCGCGGGTGTTCTTCCTGATCTCGATCTCGCCCGCCGCGCTGGAGGTCATCCTCTGGATCGGCACGATCACCGCCGTGCTCGCCGCGCTCATGGCGACGCAGCAGGACGACATCAAGCGCATTCTCGCCTACTCCACGCTCTCGCAGCTCGGCTACATGGTGATGGCGATCGGCCTCGCCGCCAAGGACGCGGCGATGTTCCACCTCGTCACGCACGCCTTCTTCAAGGCGCTCCTCTTCCTCGGCTCCGGCGCGGTCATCTACGCCTGCCACCATGAGCAGAACATCTGGAAAATGGGCGGGCTCAAAAAGCTGCCGGTGACGTTCTGGACGTTCCTGATCGGCTCCTTGGCGCTGATGGGCATCCCCGGCCTGAGCGGCTACTTCAGCAAGGATTCGATCCTGATCGCCGCTTATGGGCACGACAAGCTCGCCTTCGGCCTCGCTCTCTTCGCCGCGTTCCTCACGGCCTTCTACATGACGCGCCTGGTTGTGGTTGCCTTCTTCGGCAAGCCGCGCACGGAACACGCGGAACACGCGCACGAGGTGCCGCCGCTCATGGCCGGGCCGCTCATCCTCCTCGCCATTCCCTCGGCCATTGCCGGGTACGACTTCTTCATCCACCGCTTTCTGCCGACGCCCGAACACGCCCACGGCTCGATCGTCCCCTACATCGCCACCCCTGTGGCGCTGCTTGGGCTGGCCGTCGGGTTCGTTCTTTACCGGGGGAAAACGAGCGACCCGGTGCGCATTCCCCTCCTCCAGCGGAAGTTTTATTTCGACGAGCTTTACGCCGCGCTCATCCGTTGCACCCACGACCTCCTCGCTCGCCTGAGCGCGTTTGTGGACCGCTGGGTGATCGACCTCGCCGTTCGCCTCGCGGCGGGATGCGCCTGGGGCGCCGGGTTCGCGCTCCGTTTCTTTCAGTTTGGCAACATCCAGGGTTACGCCTTTTTCTTCGGACTCGGCGTGGTCGCCCTTTTCTATTACCTGATCCTCAAGTAGAACCGTGCCCACTCTCCTCCACCTTCTCGTCGTCGTTCCCATCCTCGGGGCGATCGCCATCCTCCTCGGCGCGCCCGCCAAAAAGACGGCCCTGGCTGCCACGGCGCTTAACCTGCTGTGCACGCTCGCCCTGCTCTGCGGCTATGACCGGGCGGCAGGCGGCTTTCAGTTCCAGTCGATCACCCCGCTCGCCCCGGAGTGGCATTTGAGCTACTTCCTCGGCGTGGACGGCCTGAGCCTGGTGATGCTGCTGCTCACCGCGCTGGTCGCGCTCGCGGCGGTCTGGGTCGCCCCGAAGGTGGAGAATCGCGAGGGGCTTTACTACGCCTCGCTGCTCTTCATCGCCGCCGGGGCCACGGGGGCGTTCGCCTCGCTCGATCTCTTCTTCTTCTACATCTTCCACGAGCTGGCGCTCATCCCCACCTTCCTGCTCATCGGCATCTGGGGTTCGGGCGACCGCGTGGGGGCGGCGTGGAAAGTCACGATCTACCTCGCCCTCGGCAGCATGGTCCTGCTCGTCGGCCTGCTGGCTCTTTATTTGAGCATCCCGGAAAGCTTGCGGACCTTCGATCTCGTTGAGCTTCAGGCGCTCGCCGCCGGTGGCAAGATCCCGCAGACCTCCTGGATCTACGGGACGATCCTCATCGGCTTCGGCATCCTGATCTCGCTCTTTCCCTTCCACACCTGGGCGCCGAAGGCGTACGCCTCCGCCCCCGCCCCCGCCGCGATGCTGCACGCGGGGGTGCTCAAAAAGTTCGGCCTCTACGGGTTGCTCCGCGTCGCCCTTCCGCTCCTCCCCGGCGCGGCCCAGGAGTGGACCCATCTGCTGCTGATCCTGCTGGTTGGCAACATCCTCTTCGTCGGCCTCGCGACCATTGCGCAAAAGAGCCTCGACCTGATGCTCGGCTACTCCAGCGTGATGCACATGGGGTATATCTTCCTGGGCATCGCCTCGTACAATCTCCTTGGCCTCAACGGCGCGGCGCTGCTGATGTTCGCGCACGGCCTCTCCATCGCCGCCCTCTTCGCTGTTGCGGGGGAAGTACGGCAGCGGACGGGGACGCTGGAATACAGCAAACTCGGCGGGCTGGCCCGGCCGATGCCTTTCCTGGGGTACACCTTCGGCCTCGCCGCCTTCGCCGCCATCGGCCTGCCCGGTTTTGGGAATTTCGCTTCGGAAATCCTCGTCTTCTTCGGCAGCTTCCAGCACCCCGCCCCGGCGGCGAGCGCGGGCATCGCCTTCTCGGACTTCCAGATCGCCACCGTCATCGCCCTCTGGGGCGTGGTGATCTCCGCCGTCTACATGCTACGCGGCTATCGAGCCACGTTCCTGGGCGAGACGAACAAGAACTGGACCTCGCTGGCTGATGCCCGGTGCAGCTTCCGCCCGGCCATCATCCTGCTGCTCGCCGCCCTGCTCTTCGCGGGGATGCACCCGCAGCCGCTCCTGAATTTGATTACCCCGACCGTCAAGACTCTCCTCGCCGTCCCATGATTTCGCCCAACCCCATTTTTCTCGATATTGCCGTTCTGGCGCTCGGGTTGATCCTGATCCTGCTCGAAGCCTTCGACGAGGACGAGGAGAAGACCTTCCTCGGCTGGACCAGCGTGATCGTCATCGGCGCGATCTTTGTCCTCTCGTTTTTCTCCAAGCCGGTCACCTTCGCGGAAGGCAGCCAGCTCGCCCTCTTCTACAAGGCCGACGCCCTCGCGCTCTTTTACAAACGGCTCGCGCTCGGGGCGACCTTGCTCACGCTTGTGATGTCGGTCGATTTCCGCTCCACGCTCTCGCGCTTTATCCCTGGCGTGAAGGCCAACGCGGGCGTCGGCGAGTTCTTCGCGCTGCCGGTGTTCACCTGCCTCGGGTTGATGTGGATGGCTTCCGCCGTCGATTTCACGATGATCTTCGTCTCGCTGGAACTCGTGACGATCTCCTTTTACGTCCTCGTCAGCTACATGCGCCGGAGCCCCGCCTCGCTGGAAGCGGGGGTGAAGTACCTGATCCTCGCGGCGCTTTCCACCGGGTTTTTCGTCTACGGCATCACCTGGATCTTCGGCGTCACCGGGCAGACGAACCTCCAGCGGATCACCGACCTGATGCACGCCCTTCCCGCGTCCAACCAGAGCGCGCTCCTCTTCGGCATGGGGCTGCTCCTCGTCGGCCTCGGCTTCAAGATCGCCGCCGCCCCCTTCCAGCTTTGGGTGCCGGATGTCTACCAGGGCGCGCCGACGCCGATCACCGCCTTCCTCTCCGTCGGCTCCAAGGCGGCTGGGTTCATCGTGCTCATGCGCGTCATGCGCCCCTTCCTCGCCTCGCCCGAGATCGGCTCCAAGCTGCTGCTTGTCCTCTGGGGCATGGCGATCCTGACACTCATTTACGGCAACTTCGCCGCGATGCCGCAGGAGAACTTCAAACGCCTGCTCGCCTATTCGAGCATCGCCCACGCCGGTTATCTCCTCGTCGCGCTGGCTTCGTGGAAGCACGGGTATCAGGCCCGCGAAACGGTTTCCTTCTACCTCGCGGGCTATCTCCTGATGACGATGCTCGCCTTCCTCGTCCTCGTCGTCGTGAACCGGGCCACCGGCGGCGATGACATCGCGCATTTCAACGGCCTCTCCCGGCGTTCGCCGATCCTGGCGTTCGGAATGCTCGTGGCGATGATCTCGCTCGCGGGCGTCCCCTTCACCGTCGGGTTTCTCGGCAAGTTCCGCGTCTTTCGCGACGCCGTTGCCCAGCAGCAATGGGCGTTGGTGATCGTTGGCATCGCGGCGGTCGGCGCGGGGTTCTACTACTACCTGAAAGTCGTCCGCGCGATGTATTGGAACGCCGCGAGCGACACCTCGGCTATCGCGGTCTCCGGCGTCACGAAAGTGACCATCGTCGTCCTGGCGTTCCTGATCTTCGTGTTCGGAGTCTATCCGCAGCCGATCCTCGCGATGCTGCGGTAAAGGCGAACGCCCCGACCTGTCGCCAAAGAGCGCAAACCGGAGCTTGACCCGGCTCCAAAGGGCAGCCCTACTCGTGGGGCATGATCGCCCGTACCGAATCGTTCGAAATCGCCACGCGCGGCAAGGGAACCTACGAACTCACCGACCAGGTGGAGCGCCTCGTCGCGGCCAGCGGCGTGCAAACCGGCCTCGTCACGGTTTTCATCCAGCACACGAGCGCCAGCCTGATCCTCTTCGAAAACGCCGACCGCTCCGCGCGGGTGGACCTGGAGACGTACTTCGAGCGGCTCGTCCCGGAAGACACCGACTATTTCGTCCACACCGCCGAAGGAGCGGACGATTCCACCTCGCACATCCGCGCGATCCTCACGCGGTCGAGCGAAAGCATCCCCATCGCCAAAGGCCGGATGCAGCTCGGCACCTGGCAGGGACTTTTCCTCTTCGAGCACCGGCGAGCGCCGCATCGGCGGAAGCTTTCGGTATCCATCCTCGGAACGGGGGCGGTTTGACCTGTTCCCACGTCAAACTTGCATGTAGCGGCCCCATTTGCTCCAATAACAGGCTCAGATGAAACGCATTCTTGATTTTCTTGCAACGATTGCTGCGATCACAATTCCGCTTCTGATTATCATTCACTTTCTGGATCTCGGCAAAACGATTGGGGCAACCCCGATTCTGGTGACGGCACTCAATGCGCTCAAATTCGTGATCATCCCGGGAATCCTCTGGATTTTGGTTCGACTCTGGCAATCGGATGAAACAACCAATCAGAAGCAGTATTATACAATCATTTCCTTCTTTTTCGTCGGACTGCCTCTTGCGTTTTATTGGCTTTCCAAAGGAATAAAAAACTCATCCAAGCAGGAATCAGAGCCGGAACGACCTCAATGATCTTTGCATGAAGTCGGCTGTTTAGCGCGCGCTCTCAGCGAACGCAAAATTTTAACGGCGATTGAGATTGTGCTGCATGGCCGTTCAAGCCGAACTGACAAACAAAACCATGAATCGAATCCTCACCCTCTGCATCATCTTTGCCACGGCACTTTCGGCGTTTGCAAAACCCGAAAGGGACAAAGGCTTGTCTCTTCATATGCTTCCGGATCGGATTGCCAGGATGGACAATGAGAAAGGAGGGTTCACCGTCTCTTCCCCGGCTCCGCGAAAGGAAATGCCAGCCATGGATGCCAAACAGATCCTGGAGTATTTCCAGCATTTGCCCGCCTCGGTAAAAGAGAACGGGATCTGGATCGTCTATACGCATCCCTCTTCCTATTCCGATCCAGAAAAGGAGCAGCTTAAAAAACTGGTTGATAAGAGCAGGGAGAAAGGGATTCCAATTTTCACCTGCCGGGCCATGGAGTTGAAAAAGAAGAACTGGAAGGCTGGAGGTTTGATCGAGTAACCGCTACCCGGTTTCCGGCCTGCCGGTTTTCGCCGCGATCGCCGCAATCGTTTGCCTCTACCCCAAGACTTTCGCCCGCGCCGCCTTCTGGGCGTTGCGCACGATTTCGTAGACCGAACGGGCCTCCTCAATCATCTCGAAGGCGGGCGGAGCGATCCTGGCCATGTGTTGCGGTGTTCCCGGCTGCTCCCATTGCCCAACGGGCAGATACCCCGTCCGCCCGAAAAGAAGCGTGCCGCTCCCGTCGGGGCGCTCTTTAAGCGTCGTCTCGCCAAGCGTCCCGAGATCCTTTGAGGTAGTTGTCCGGGAGAAAACTCCGGAAACGATCAGGATCCGCTCGTCGGTGACCCCGTAAAACGTGCGCCCGCGCTTCCACGCATCGAAGAAAAAGCGGCCCACCAGCAGGTAGAGACCAATCAGCACAAACGGCAGCCCAAAGAGCGGAAACACATAAGAAGCGAGGGCGGCTGGCCCCGACCCGCCGCGCGGGATGCGAAGCGCCATGCATTCCCAAAAGATCGCAAACCCGCACCAAAAGATGCTGAAGGGGATCAGCGCGAAATCCGCCGCGCGAAAACGGATTCCCGTCCGGGGCTGGCCTGACCAGAGAAGCCGTTCTCCGCTGCCGAGCAACGGTTCAAGGGTCGATTGCGCTGTGTTCCACATCATGCCGGCGACGATGCACATATCGGCCCGCCTCCGGCAATCCGAATCTCGGTGGAGAAATCGAACCCGACCGAGCCACTACACCTTCACCAGCCGGAACCGTTCGCTATACCGCCCGCCGTTATGGGTGCGGCAGCATGGCAAACAGGCGACCGCGCGGCGGAACGGGCGCACGCGCCAGACATCCACGGCGCAATGTGCGCAGCGGTAATGGAGCTTCGCCTGCATCCGGCGGCGCGGGAGCGGAAGATCGTGACACCGCTTCTCATTGGTCAGCCCGAGATCGACGCACGCCTTCCGCCATTCCGGCCCGTGCGGGTCGATCCGCCGCCGCCCGGCGCGGTGCCGCGCCAACAGGTGCGCGAGTTCATGCCGCAGGGTGCGGTCCACCTCCGGCATCCCGAAGGCGATCAGCCGGGGGTTGAGCGAAACGAGATACTCATCCGCGCAAGCCAGCCCCGCCGTAGTGCGCAGCCGGTAGTTCCAGCGCACCCGCACCGCCGCCGCCAACGCCGGGCAACCGGCGCGCTCCAGCAGCCGCCGGGAGGTAGCCTCCAGCGCCGACTGGGTAAAATCCCCCTCCGGCATCTGGAGCAACGCCGCGAGCGGCTCCAGAATCCCCTCGAGGCTTCCCTGCCGGGAATCGACCACCCGGGAAACCGGGGGGGAAGTCTTGGCGTTCAACGATCTCATTCTGCCTGCAACCTGTCGATGATAGCTGGCAGTTGTGCAACGACCTTTTTAATCTCTTTTTCGCTCGTCCCCTTCCCCAGAGAGAACCGGACCGCCGCCCGGGCGGCCTCGGGGGCAACCCCCATCGCCAGCAAAACGTGGGAGGGCTGGATCGACCCAACCATGCACGCCGACCCGCTGGAGACGCAGATCCCCTCCAGGTCGAAGTTGATGAGGAGGCTCTCGCCGTCCAGCCCCGGGAAGGAGACGTTGAGCGTGTTGCCAAGGCGCGCCACGGCGTGCCCGTTAAAAACCGCGCCCGGGCAGGCGGCGGCGATCCCGGCCGCGAGAACGTCGCGCAGCGCGGCCTGGCGCTCCTGCTCGGCGGCCATTCCCTCCAGAACGCGCTCGGCGGCACAAGCGAGGCCCGCGATGGCGGCGGGGTTCTCCGTGCCGGGCCGGCGCTCGTTCTCGTGCGAGCCGCCGAAGCCGATCGGGTCGATGGCGGTCGCGGAGCGCAGCCAAAGCGCCCCCACCCCCTTCGGGCCGTAAAACTTGTGCGCCGCCAGCGAGAGGGCGTCAGGGCCGGGGCCATCCTTCTCGCGCACGCTCACGGGGAGCTTGCCGAAGCTCTGGATCATGTCGCTGTGAAAAAGCACCCCCGCCTCACGGCAAAGGGCAGCGATCTCCGCTACGGGCTGGAGCACGCCCGTCTCGTTATTGGCCGACATGATGGAAACCAACGCCGTCCCCGGCTCCCGCGCGAGGGCATCGCGGAGCGCGTCGGGATCGACAAGGCCGTGCCGGTCCACGGGCAGCCGGGTGACGCGGAACCCCTCCTCCCGCTCCAGAAACGCGGCGGCGTGCAGAACGGCGTGGTGCTCCGTGCTCGCGGTGATGAGATGACGCGCGCCCCCCTTCTCCCGCGCCTGGCGGCGGGCGAGGCCGAGGAGGGCGAGGTTATCCGCCTCGGTGCCGCCGCCGGTGAAAATAATTTCATGCGGGCGCGCGCCGAGCACCGCCGCGAGGCGGTCGCGGGCGTCGTCGATCACCGCGCGCGCCTCGCGCCCGGCGGCGTGAATGCTGGAGGGGTTGCCAAACCCACGCTCCAGAACGGGAAGCATGGCGGCCAGCACCTCCGGTTCGAGAGGGGTGGTGGCGTTATGGTCGAGGTAAATCACGGGTAAGGAGACTCGAAGAAACCTAAATCGACCAGTCCTGCCCCTCAACCCGCTCTCCCAGCCCGACGCGGACCATCTCCGCCCCGGCGACGGCTCCCGCTCCCTGGGCCGGATGATGCTCCCGCTCCCTCTTCGGCACGATCTTGAGCTGCGTCTCCTCGAAGTAGACGAGCGAGTTCGGCGGGACGCTCTGCTGGAGAAAGACGTTACCGCCGATGGTGCTGCCCGCGCCGATGACCGTCTCGCCCCCGAGCACCGTGCTGTTCGGGTAGATCGTCACGCGGTCTTCCACGTTCGGATGCCGCTTGCCGCCTTTGAGGATGCGCCCCTGTTCGTCCTTCCGGAAGCTTTTCGCCCCGAGGGTGACGCCGTGGTAGAGCTTCACGTGCGAGCCGATCACGCACGTTTCCCCAATGACCACGCCGGTGCCGTGGTCGATAAAAAAATGCGAGCCGATCTGCGCCCCCGGGTGAATGTCGATCCCCGTGCGGCCATGCGCCCACTCCGTCATGATGCGCGGCAGCAGCGGCACGTTCTCCGTGTGGACAAGATGAGCACACCGCTGGACGGCAATCGCCTCCAGGAACGGATAAGAGAGGATGATTTCGTCAAAACTGCGCGAGGCCGGGTCGCCCTCGTAAGCGGCCTCCACGTCGCTTCGGAGCAGCTCGCGCACGGCGGGGAGCCGGTCGAGCATCTTCAGCACGACGCGCTCGGCCTCGGCCTGCGGGCAGTTGGGCCGCGAGAGCCGGAGGCTCCTGGCGACCTCCTCCACGAGCCGGCTGGCGATGGAGTTGATCCGGTACGCCGTGGCCCGGCGCAGCTCCTTGGAGTGGATCGGCTCGCGGTCGAGGAACCCGGGGAAAAGGAGTTGCAGCAGATCCTCGCAGATGCCCGCGATGGCGAACTTGGAGGGGAGGTTCGTCCCGTCGATGTTGTTGATCCCGCCGACAGCCCGGTAGGAGTCGAGGATCTCGGAAACAGAACGCTGCAAAGAGGCATCCATGGGGAAAAGATACCCCCGCCGGGGTGCGGAGGGAGAGAAAAGATTTGCGCTCCCCGCGCTTTCACCGCGCCCCGTCGGCGATGGCGCAAAGATACGGGTGTGCGGTAAAGCCGGTTCGCTCATGGTAACGGGCGGCCAGCTCCTCCGCCGCCGCCGTGGCTTTATCGCTCTCCAGCAGCGTGACGGTCGCGCCGCCAAATCCCCCGCCCGTGAGCCGCGAGCCGTAGACGCCGGGCAGCTCCCGCGCGATCTCCACGAGCGCATCGAGCTCCGGCGTGCTGTTCTCGAAGTTGACCCGCGAGCTTTCGTGGCTGGCGAACATCAGCGCGCCAAACCCCTTCGCGTCGCCGGAGCGAAGCCGCTCCAGCCCGAGCAGCACCCGCTCGTTCTCGCCGACGACATGCGCGGCGCGGAGGTAGGAGAGGCGCGGCAGGCTTTCCCGGGCCGCCTCCAGCTGCGCGGAGGTGACATCGCGCAGCGCGGGCACGCCGAGGCGCGCGGCAGCGTCGAAGCATTGCTCCCGGCGCTCGTTGTATTCCCCGCCGCTCAAGCGGTGCGCCACGCCGCATTGCGTGATGAGCAGCACCACCCCGGTGGGAAACGGCGTTGTGCGCACGGTCTCCTCGCGGCAATCCAGAAAGATCGCATGCCCCGCCTTCCCGAAGACGGAGGAAACCTGGTCGAGCAACCCGCAGTTGACCCCGACAAATTCGTTCTCCGCGCGGCGGCAGAGCTTGGCGAGCCGGAGCGGGTCGAGCGTGAAGCCGAAGAGTTTCTCCAGCAGCTTGGCCGTGGAGACCTCCAGCGCGGCGGAACTCGAAAGCCCCGCGCCGAGCGGCAGCGTACTCTCGATCTCCGCGCGAAACCCGGAAACCGGCAGCCCTTCCTTGCGGAAAACATCGAGCACCCCGAGCAGGTAGTTGGCCCATTCGTGCTTCTCCTCGGAGGCAGGCGCGAGATGCTCGGCATCCGCCTCGAACGCCTGTTCGAGCGTGCGCGAACGGAGTTCCACGTGCGACGATCCGGTCGCCTCCCCGGAGAGCGTCACCCCCCGGTCGATGGCGGCGGAAAGAACGACGCCCTGGTTGTAATCGGTATGGTTGCCAAGGAGTTCAACCCTCCCCGGTGCGTAAGCGGTTTTCATGAAAAAAAAGTTTTCTACTCCCCGCTGCCAAGCAGCCAGGTGATCTGCCCCGACTCCGGCGCAACCCGCTCCGCCGGGTAGCCGCCGCTTTTCTGGAGCACCGCCTGGACGACCGGCTCCTTCCCCGGGTCATTGACGAGGAAGCAGACGCGCCGCGCGGCATTGATGAGCGGAAAGGTGAACGTAATCCGGTGCATCTTGAACTGCGGGACGTGGTTGACGACGACGCTCCGCCCCTCCTCCTCCAGCGCGGCGGTGCCCGGGAAGAGCGAGGCCGTGTGGCCGTCCCCCCCCAGCCCGAGCAGCAGCAGATCGTGAATATAGCGCGTCTCCCCGAACCGCTCGGCCACGGCGGCGAGCTTGCGCTCGTACTCCTCGGCTGCGGCGGCGGGTTCGAGTTCCCCGCGCATCCGGAAGACGTTCCCCTCCGGGATCGGTACGGCGCCAAGCAGCGATTCCTTCGCCATCCGGTAGTTGCTCTGGGCGTCCTCCGGCGGTGCGCACCGTTCGTCGCCGAAGGTGATCTGCACTTTTTCCCACGGCAGCCCGATCTTCGCCAGCTCGGCATAAGCGGCGCGCGGGGTGTTGCCGCCGCAGAGCGAGAGGCGGAAGAGGCCGCGCGCGGCGATGGCGTCGCGCGCCGCGTCGGCGATGAGCCGGGCGGCGTCGGCAGCGAAAGAGCGGGAACGGAGGATTTCAGGATTCATGATGAAAACGGGGGAAAACGGGAAAAAAACAGCGCGCCGGGCGCGCACCAAGCGCGCATTACGCCATCACCATGCCGCCATCGACGGTCAAGGTCTGCCCGGTGATGTACTGCGCCTCGGGGCTGGCGAGGAAGGCAACGGCGGCGGCAATCTCCTCCGGCTTGCCGAAGCGGCCCGCCGGGATCGCGGCAGTCACGCCGGTCTTGACCGCCTCGGGCAGCACCTCGGTCATGTCGGTGCAGATAAAGCCGGGAGCGACCGCATTCACGGTAATCCCGCGGCTGGCCAGCTCCCGGGCGATCGTCTTGGTCAAACCGATCAAGCCCGCCTTGCTGGCGGCGTAGTTGGCCTGTCCGGCGTTGCCCATTAACCCTGCCACGCTGGCGATGTTGATGATCCGGCCGGAGCGCTGCTTGATCAGAGGGCGCATCGCCGCCTGGATGAAGTGGAACGCGCCCTTGAGATTGGTGTCGAGCACGAGGTCCCAATCCTCTTCGCTCATCCGCATGGCGAGGCCGTCGCGGGTCACCCCGGCGTTGTTGACAAGGATGTCGATCCGCCCGAAATCGGCGAAAATTTTCTCGAACCCTGCCGCCACCGCCTTCCGGTCGGCCACATCCACGGCGTAGGCCCGGGCGGCTCCGGCGCGCACGCTGTTGATCGCTTCCGCCACGCGCGCGGCGTTCGCCTCCGAACGGCTGACACACGCCACGGCGGCTCCCTCCCCGGCGAGGCGCTTCGCGATGGCTTCGCCAATGCCGCGCCCGGCACCGGTAACAATGGCAATCTGGTTTTCAAGACGATTCATAAAAAAGGCTCTCCATGAAGAAGGCTTTTCGGGCCGACTTCAACTCTGAAACGCTCGCGAAAACGGATTTTCACACCCGCCGCTACAACCCCGTCGGGTGGTCGAGGAACTCCCACGGCAGCCGGTACTTCTTCGCGAGATGGGCGGCCAGCGCCTTGACGCCGAACGTCTCCGTGGCGTAGTGGCCCGCCAGGAAGACGTTGAGCCCGAGTTCCTCGGCGGCAGTGTAGCACCAGTGCGGGCCTTCCCCGGTGATAAAAGTATCCACGCCCTCGGCGGCTGCCTTGAAGACCTCGCCCCCCGCGCCGCCGGTGACGATGCCGACGACCCCGGTTTTCTCCGGGCCGCCGCCGATCAGCTTGACCGGCCCGCCCACCGCGCGCTCCAGCTTCCGGTGCAGCGCGTCGCGCGAGAGGGCAGCGCGCGCCTTGACCCCGATGAGACTCCCCTTTTCCGGGAAAAACGGCGTCGTGCGCCGCAGCCCGAGGGCGTGGGCGAGCTGGGCGTTGTTGCCGAGCGTCGGGTGAATGTCGAGTGGCAGGTGCGAACTGAACACCGCGAGATTCGCCGAGATGGCGAGCCGAAGCTTCCGGTACGCCGCCCCCTCGATCCGCCGCAGCCCGTTCCAGAAAAGCCCGTGATGCACCAGCAGCAGGTCGATGCCGCGTTCCGCCGCCGCCTCCAGGGTCGCCTCGCAGGCGTCCACCGCCGCGCCGATCCGGTGGACCGCCCCGGTGTTCTCAAGCTGAAGCCCGTTTAATGCCTGGCTCCAGTCGGCGATGTTCCGGTGGTCGAGGAGCTTCTCCAAATAACCGGCTACCTTCTCCAGCGGAACCGAACGGGAGGTTGAGGCTGTTGAAGTTGGCGAATTAATAATTTTACTACCAGTGGTTTTTGGCATAAGCTCTAGTGTTAGAAAAGGAGATTAAACAATGCCTGCGCCTCAAGTAAATGTTTCCAGTCGGAACACCCCCTTCCCCTGCCCGCTCTGCGGCGAGAAACTCCCCCCCGGCGCCACGGAATGCACCCGGTGCGACTGGGTGCGAGGCTACCGTCACCGGATGCCGATCACCACGGGAACCCCGCGCGACATCATTGCCGCCGCGTTGAGCGTCGTTCCCGGGGCGGGGCATGTGTTCAAGGGGCATGTCGGAATGGGGATCGCCTACATGGCGGGGACGGGGCTGGCCCTCTTCTTCATCGGCGTGGTCTGGATGGTGAGCATGGGCTTCCAGCTTCTCCTCCTGCCGTTTTACTGGATCTGGGTGATGCTGCACGCCTACCTGATCCCCGACCTCAAGGCGGTCGATCACGTCCCGGAGCGGATCGGGTAGAGTGGCGGCGAACCGGCGCTCTTTTCAAACACCACGGTACGCAGAAAGCCGTGGTGGAACTCCGTGGCCTCTGTTTCCCGGAGGCCACACCCGCGCAGCAGCGCCTCGGAAGGAGGAAGCTGGCGCGCTTTCAGGCCGGTCTGCCAGCCGAAGAAGGTATAGAGCACGCGCATCCACGCCACGGCCCGCCAGCGCCGCCAGCCCGCCGGGGGGATGATGAAATCGGCAAAAAGCCAGATGCCCCCCGGCTTGAGCGCGCGGCTCGCCCGCTCGACGGTGAGCGCGACCTCCCGGGGGGTGAGGCAGTCGAGAAAAAAGAGCGTGGCGACGGCATCGTAACCACCCGGCGGGTAGTCGGCCTCCACGGCGTTCTGGTGCAGGAGCGTGACGCGCCGCCGTTCTTCCGCCGTCAGCCGCCCGGCAGCGCGCCGGAGCATCCCGGCGCTGGAGTCGAGCAGGTCGATCCGCGCGTCGGGGGCCACCTGGCAGGCGCGTTGCGTCCCGCGCCCGTCGCCGTCGCCGAGCATGAGAATGCGCCCCTGCCCGTCTCCACACTTGGCAAGACGGTCGAAGTAGCGGAACCGCGCGCGCTCCAGTTCCTTGCCGAACGCGGCGTACTCCATGA
>CAZYVL010000056.1:14397-16469 GCA_964651005.1 uncultured Chthoniobacteraceae bacterium
CGCAGCCACCGGAGCGCCTCCCACGGCGCCGGTTCCAGCCGCGACGCCGCGCCGTACTCGCTCTCCAGCCGGTATTGGACGACCTCGAACTGCAACGGCCCGACCGCCGCCAGCAGCGGCGTCCGCTGGACGGAATCCCGCAGGTAAAACGCTTGCACGACGCCCTCTTGCAAAAGCTGGTCAAGCCCCTGGCGGAACTGCTTGAACTTGCCGGGGTTCGGGTTTTGCAAGGAGGCGAAGCACTCCGGCGGAAAGCGCGGGATCTCGTTGTAGCGGACGGTGCCATCCTCGGTGAGCGTGTCGCCGATGCCGAACTCCGGGTGCCCCACCAGGCCAACAATGTCGCCCGCGTACGCCTCGTTAACCGTCTCGCGCTCCTGCCCGAAGAGCTTGTGCGAACTCGAAAGGCGCACCTTCCCGCCGGTGCGCGCGTGCGTGACAACCATGTCGCGCTCAAAGCGCCCCGAGCAGACGCGCACGAACGCGATGCGGTCGCGGTGCTTCGGGTCCATGTTCGCCTGGATCTTGAAGACAAAGCCGGAGAACGCCCGGTCGTCCGGGGCCACCAGGCGGTCGCCGGAGCGGTGCGGACCGGGCGGCGAGGAACGCTTCAGGAACGAGTCGAGCAGCAGTTGGACGCCGAAGTTGTTCATCGCGCTGCCGAAGAAAACCGGGGTCAGCTCGCCCCGGAGCACCGCTTCGGGCGAATCCTCGCGGCCCGCGAGCTCGAGCATCTCCAGCTCCTCCACGGCGCGCGCGTAGTCGGCGGGGTCGAGCTGTTCGCGCACCAGCGGATCCTCCAGGCTGGTGATCGTCACCGGGGCGCGGTACGCCCCCGCCTTGGTCCGCTCGAAAAGGTGCAGCGCTTTGGTCCGCCGGTCGTAGACGCCCTTGAAGCCGAACCCGGTGCCGAGCGGCCAGTTGACCGGGTACGCGCCGATGCCGAGCACGCTTTCGAGTTCATCGACCAGCGCGAGCGGGTCGCGCGTCGGGCGGTCCACCTTATTCATGAATGTAAAGATCGGCACGCCCCGGCGGCGGCAGACTTCGAAGAGCTTGCGCGTCTGGCTCTCGATCCCCTTCCCCGCGTCGATCACCATCACCACGGCGTCCACGGCGGTGAGCACGCGGTAAGTGTCCTCGGAGAAATCTTTGTGACCGGGGGTGTCGAGCAGATTGACGCGGTAGCCGTTGTAGTCGAACTGCAACACCGTGGAGCTGATCGAGATGCCGCGCTTGCGCTCCAGCTCCATCCAGTCCGAAGTGGCCGCCCGTTGGCTTTTGCGGGCCGTGACCGACCCGGCAAGCTGCACCGCGCCGCCGTAGAGCAGCAGCTTTTCGGTCAGCGTCGTCTTGCCCGCGTCGGGGTGGGAAATGATGGCGAACGTCCTTCGCCTGGAAATCTCTTCGCGCATGATGGATGCGCCTGCGTTGGCGAAATGTTGCGAAATGTTTGCGAAATCAATGGTACCGGCGGTCGGGGTCGAACCGACACTTGGGGTGAACCAAAACGGATTTTGAGTCCGTCGCGTCTGCCAATTCCGCCACGCCGGCTTTTGGATACAGGAAGGCGAAACCTAGTGGCCGCCTCCGGGGATTGCAAGGCTTTCCGCGCGCTCTCTCCCCGGCCCGGCTTGCTACGAAGAAAATGCCTTGGGCGGACCGAGGATCTCCTTCAAGATAAACGCTTCGCGCAACGCCGCACGGCCCCGCAGCCGCGCGCGCACATTGGAAATCTCCACGCGGTCTTGCGCGCTTCCGGCTGAAGCGGGCGTAATCAATTCCATCTGCGGGGCGATCCCCTCCACGAAGAGCGCCTCCGCCTGCGGAGGAAGAAGATCTTCTGCGGAAGATAAAGCGATCGAGGGCAACGCTTCCGACGCGGGCACGGCTTCCGGAAACAGCGGGCCGGAGCCGGACCCGGCGGGGATCGGCTGGGGAGGCTGCGGAAACTGCGGACGCGATGGGGGCTGTGAAATCGGTTTCGGCGCGGCGGCGGGCGGCTCTGTGGGCCGCTCTCGCTCCATTTGGGGCTGCGGCTTGAAGTCCCACGGATTCGGGCCGCCCATCGG
>CAZYVL010000057.1:0-10980 GCA_964651005.1 uncultured Chthoniobacteraceae bacterium
ACGCACCTCATGCACGCCATCGGCCAGCAGGCTTCCGGCAGCAGGAACGAGTCGAAAATCCTCTACATCTCCAGCGAGCGGTTCACCAACGAGTTCATCGAGGCGATCCAGAACAGCCGCCTCCCGCGCTTCCGCAACCGCTACCGGCAGGCCGACATCCTCCTGATCGACGACATCCAGTTCCTCGCCGGGCGGGAGCGGACCCAGGAGGAGTTCTTCCACACCTTTAACGCCCTCTTTGACGGGCACAAGCAGATCGTCCTCTCCAGCGACCGCCCGCCGAGCGAGATCCAGAACCTCGAGCAGCGCCTCGTCTCCCGGTTCGAATGGGGGTTGACGGCGGAGATCCAGCCGCCCGACATCGAGACGCGCGTTGCCATCTTGCGCAAGAAAGCGCAGTCGCTCCACATCAAGCTCGATCACGCGATCCTGGAGTTCCTCTCCGAGCGCATCCGCACCAACGTCCGCCGCCTGGAGGGGGCGCTGATGCGCGTCGCCGCGTTCGCCTCGCTGAGCGGGCGCGAACTGACGCCGGAAGCCGTGGAACATCTCCTCAAGGACATCCTCCAGGAAGAAGCCCGCCGCACCGTCACCATCGACCAGATCCAGCGCAAGGTGGCCGAGCATTTCGACATCCGCCTCGCCGACATGACGAGCAAACGCCGCCCGGCCAACATCGCGCTGCCCCGGCAGGTGGCGATGTACCTGGCGCGGGAACTCACGAAGACTTCGCTGAGCGAAATCGGCGACGCCTTCGGCGGGCGCGATCACGGCACCGTGCTCCACGCGCACCGGCAGGTGAAGGACAAGATCGCCAAGGACGAAAAGCTCCGGCAGGTCGTCGCCTTCCTCGACAACCAGCTTAACCGTTGAAAAAAAATCCGCGCCGTGGAACCGCGAAACCGGGTGCGTCTTCTTGACACAGCGGCGCGGATCGCGATGATCCACGGATTGTTCAGATCCGAACGCCCCGCCGAAGCCTCTGTTGCTTTGCGAACCTGATCCCACTCCGTATATGAAGTTCAGCCTCACCAAAGAGAAGCTCCTTGATGGCCTGCAAACCGTGCAGAACGTGGTCAGCACGCGCACGACGCTCCCGATTCTTTCCAACGTCCTCTTGCAGGCGGCCGACGGCCGGCTCCAGTTCACAACCACCGATCTCGACGTCGGCGTGCGCGCGTCCGTCGAGGCCGAGGTGGAACGCTCCGGCGCCACCACGCTGCCCGCCCGCCGCCTGGCGACGATCGCCCGCGAGCTTCCGGCGGGGGAGATCACCGTGGAGGTCGATTCCAAGAACATCGCCTCCATCCGGTGCGGGGCGAGCTTTTTCAAGATGTACGGGCTGCCGGAGGATGAATTTCCGCCGCTCTCCAAGTTTGACGACGCCAAGACCTTCACCATCCGCCAGAAGGACTTGCGCGACGGGTTGAGGAAAACCGCCTACGCCATCTCCAACGACGAAACGCGCTACGTCCTCAACGGCGTCCTCTGCTCCTTCAAGGAGAACAAGCTCACGCTCGTCGCCACCGATGGCCGCCGCCTCGCGCTCGTGGACATTGAGCTGGAATTTCCGCGCAGCCACGAGACCGACCTCATCGTGCCGACCAAGGCAGTCGTCGAGCTCCAGCGCCTCCTGAGCGACGAAGGGGAACTGAAGGTGAGCGTCGGCGAGAACCAGGTCGCCTTCGACGTGAACGGGACGCTGCTGGTTTCCAAACTCGTCGAGGGGAACTACCCGAACTACCGGCAGGTCATCCCGGCGGAAACCAAGGAGCGCGTCGCCCTGGAGCGCGAGATTTTCTACAACGCCGTCCACCGCGTCTCGCTGCTGGCGAGCGAGAAGAGCAACTCCGTGAAGCTGGTCTTCTCCAAGAACAATCTGGAGATCGCCGCCAACACGCCGGAAGTCGGCGAAGCGCGCGAGACACTCCCGATCCAGTATAAGGGGCGCGATCTGGCCATCGCCTTCAACCCGGAGTTCCTGATGGCGCCGCTCAAGAACCTGACGGAAGACGAGGTTTTTCTCGACCTCATCGACGAGATGAGCCCCGGCCTCATCAAGATTCAGGGGCCGTTCCTCTACGTGCTGATGCCGATGCGCATCAGCTGATCCCGCGCTTGCGCAGCCCCCGCTCCCTATTCCGCGCTGCATGAAGATCCCCCGTTATCTTCTCGCGCTGGCGTTCTTGTTGGCGTTCCCGGTCGATCCCTCTTTTGGGGAGAAAGCGGGAAGCAGCCCGTCCAAACCGGCTCCTTCGAGCCAGGCCGGCGCGCCTCGCGGAAAACCGGCTAGTCAAGGGAACGCAAAAGCGGATCCGCGTTGGAAAGAGATTCCCGCCGGGACCGGAATTTACGATCAAGAGGGCGTGGTTTCCCGGTGCGAGGTATTTTCCGAGAACGGCAAGTGCGGCTTGGCGATCAAGGGAAAAAAGGTCATCCCTGCAAAATGGACTTACTGGGATGCGCAGTTCAAGTTCGAGTCCGACGGTTCCGGCATCTTTGAGTTTTCCGACCTGACGCCCGCAGCCATCGCCCTCGTGAAAAAGGAACGGGGGACTTCTCTTAAAGATCTTGCCTTCGCAGAAGCCGTTGGAATGGGACTCAGGCGGGAGGAGCACATCAACGCCTTCGTCCAGAAATACCTCTTTGACAGCGGCGTACAGCCCTATAGCAAGAGCGATTATAAGGGCATCAAACTCCTGGAGGGAAAGGAAACCTACCGGGTGCCGCCAACGGACGATCCGTATGCCCTTGTCGCGTTTCGGGAAGGCGATCAGGCGGGATTGAGGATCGCGGGGGACCCCCGTGCGGTGGTGGTTCCCGCCGGGGGGCTGGGGTCGGTGCAGGGGATCCCTGTGATGAAAGGCTCCGTGGGCCTGCTTGCCGCGACGACCGGGGATCAGCTCAAGAGCAATGCCGGGCCGCTCCTGCCGAATCTGCTTTCCGCTTTTGCAAGCCGCACCTCGACAGTCGGGTATGTGCTTTTACCCGAGGCGGTGATTCTCCGCATTTTGAACAAGCCAGATCGGGCCATTTTCAAAAAATGGCGCAGCCATCCCGATACGGGGGAAATGGTAATCCAGTTCGTGGAACAACACGACCGCACGTACCGGGCCGCTCTTGTCCTGGATGGGAAAAAGGTCGATGAGCAAAAGGTGGATTGGCAGAAGATCGAGGAAAAAGAGCCCCCTGCTTCCTGGTCCGTGGACGATCTGGACAAAGACTGGAAACAGGTATGGGAGATCCTCCGGGATCGGCTTCCGAAGCCGTAAGCGGGGGATGGTTTCGAGATCGGGCTACGGAAACAGCCCGCGCTGCTTCTTCGCCTCCACGATCTTCCCGATGCCGAGCGCGAGGGCGGCGGTGCGGTGGTCGAGGCCGCGCAGGCGCGCCTCCTTCATCACCAGGTCGAACGACTGGCCGAGCACGCGGTAGAGCTTGTCGAAGACTTCCGGCTCGCTCCAGAAGAAAGTTTGCAGGTTCTGCACCCACTCGAAGTAGCTCACGATCACGCCGCCCGAGTTGCAGAGAATATCCGGGATGAGGAAGAGATCGTCGCGCTGCCGCAGGATGGCGTCGGCCTCGACGGTGGTGGGGCCGTTGGCGGCTTCGGCAAGGATGCGGCACTGGAGGCGGCCCGCGTTGTGTTCCGTAATGACACGCTCCACGGCGGCGGGGATCAATGCTTCGCACGGGAGCACGAGCAGCTCGTCATTGGTGATCGCGTCGCCGCCGGAGAAACCCTCCAGAGTGGGGTGGCGCTCGCAATGCGCGTGGAGCGCGCCGAGGTCGAGCCCCTTTGCGTTGAACACCCCGCCCGTGTGATCGCTCACGGCGATGATCCGGCAGCCGTGCTTGGCAAGCGAATACGCCGCAAAGCTGCCGACGTTCCCGAATCCCTGAATGGCGACCCGACTCTCCGCCGGGAGCTTGAGGAGTTCAAGGGCGCGCGCGGTCAGGAAGGCGACGCCGCGCCCGGTCGCCTCGCGCCTGCCGAGCGAGCCGCCGAGGCCAACCGGCTTGCCGGTGACGATCTCCGGCACGGTGTGGCCCGTCTGCGTGGAGTAGGTGTCCATCATCCACGCCATGACCTGCTCGTTGGTCCCGAGGTCCGGGGCCATCACGTCGGTGTGCGGGCCGATGAAGGGGATCATCTCCGCCGTGTAGCGGCGGGTCAGCCGTTCGAGTTCCTGGAGGCTCATCCGCCGGGGATCGCACGCCACGCCCCCCTTCGCCCCGCCGTACGGAAGGCCGACGAGGGCGCATTTCCAGCTCATCCACATGGCGAGCGCCGCCACTTCGCCGAGATCGACATCCGGGTGGAACCGCAGCCCCCCTTTCGTGGGGCCGAAGGTGAGGTGATGCTGCACGCGGTGCCCTTCGAAGACGGCCACCTCGCCGTTATCGAGCTCCACGGGGACCGTCACGCTGATCGCCCGCCTCGGGAGCTTCACCCGCTCGCGGTAGCGATCCGGCATTTGCAGGAAATCCGCCACCGCATCAAACTGCTGGCACGCCATCTTGAAGGCAGGGCTGCTCAGGAGCGATTTCATGGAGCGGGATGGGGGATGGGGGATAAGGGATGGGAGAGGGATGAGGCTGCACGAGCCACGGCGGCTCTCGCCCGCCGGGCTTCTTCCAGATCGCAGGCGCGCAAGAGCGCCGATCAGGGAGCGACGGAGTGCGGCTGCGGGGTGGCCGCGGCAGTCTTCCGGGAGCGGCTCAGGCGAACCAGATCGTCAAGAATGTTAAGCGTCTCCGAGCGGACGGGATCGACGCTCGGGTTTTTCTCGCTGTCGAGATCCTCGGGGTCATCGAGCTCGTCTGCGTCGTCGGCATCATCCGCGTCCTTGGCATCCTTGGCACCTTTGGCGTTTTTCGCGTCCTTGGTGTCTTTGGCACCCTTGGCATCTTTAGCATCCTTGGGGCCGTCGGCTTTCTTTTTATCAGCCTTGGTCTTTTCGGGCGCTTCGTTTTTGACCAGCTCCAGCTCCGGCTTGTCCACCGTGTCGAGCGTGATGAGGTAGGTCTTCTCGTCGGGGTGCTTGCGTTTGGCGCGCTCGGCCCGGCGGGCCTCCTTACGCGCCTTGTCGCGGGCCATCTCGTCGCGGCGGACTTTTTCGTTGAGTGAAAGCTGGTTCTCGCCGAGCCGCTTGCGGATGAGGTCGAGATTTTCCTTCACGTACTTGAACTCGGGGCTCGCGGCGACGCGCGCGGCGGAACGCTGGCGGAGTTCGTCGAGGAAGAGCGGGTGCCCGGCCACTTTATCGTAATTGGCCGGGGGCACCTCGTCGTACGGGAGCGGCCCCTTGAGTGCTTTTTCGCCGATGTCATCCTGGTCGTACACCGAGGGGAGCACGACATCGGAGGCGACGCCGTGGAGCTGCGTGGAGCCGCCCGCCACGCGGTAGAATTTCTGGATCGTCAGCTTGAGCGTGCCGCCCTGGTCCTCGTCGCGGCCGAGAAAGGGGATGTACCGGCTGATCGGGAGCGGCGTCTGGACGGTCCCCTTGCCGAAGGTGTGGCGGTCGCCGACGATGACGGCCCGGTCGTAATCCTGGAGCGCGGCGGCGAAAATCTCGCTCGCCGAGGCGCTCAGCGTGTTGGTGAGCACGATCAGCGGGCCGCTGTAGGCAACGGAGGGGTCGCGGTCGGGGTAGACGCGGATGCTCCCGTTGGCGTTCTTGACCTGGACGACCGGCCCTTTCTTGATGAAAAGCCCGGTGAGGTTGATCGCCTCGTCGAGCGAGCCGCCGCCGTTGCGGCGCAGGTCGATCACCAGCCCGGAGATGTTCTCCTTCTTGAGCCGCTCCAGCAGCGTGAGAACGTCGCGCGTGGTGCTCCGGGCGCCCCGGGCTTCGGGGTGGTCCATGTCGGCGTAGAAGGAGGGGAGCGTGATCCAGCCGAGCCGCCGGGGCGTGCCGTCGGCTTCGTGGCGCTCGATCACCTCGGCCTTCGCCGCCTGGTCCTTGAGCTGCACTTCATCGCGGACGATCTCGATCACCTTGCGCGCGCTCGGGTCGGTCGCCTCGTTCGGGATGACCTGAAGACGGACGGTGGTGTTCTTCGTGCCCCGGATCATGCCGACCACCTTGTCGAGCTTCATGTCCACCACGTCCACGAAGGGGTCTTCCCCCTGCGCGACGCCGCAGATGCGGTCACCCACCTTGAGCCGGCCATCCTTCTGCGCCGGGCTGCCGGGGACCACCTCCATGATCTTCGCGTAGCCGTCGTCGCTCTGGAGCACCGCGCCGATGCCCGTGAGCGAGAGCTTCATGGCGATGTCGAAGTTCTCCGTCTCGCTCTGGCTCATGTAGTCGGAGTGCGGGTCGTAGACCTGCGCCAGGCAGGAGAGGAAATCGTCCACGGCGTCCTGCGGCGTGCGCTCCTCCAGAAGCTTGAGCACCTGGTTGTAGCGGCGGGTGAGCGTTTTGACAGGCGGATCGACCGGGTGCTTGGAGAGCTTCTGCTGGAGCATCTCGTTCTCGATCCAGTCATGCCAGATCCGGTCGGCATCGGCGGCGTCCTTCGGCCACGGGGCTTTCTGGCGGTTGAAGGCGAGGGTCCGCTTGCTCTTGAAGGAGTCGAATTTCTCCGTCGCCAGCCATTTCTTGATCGTGGCAACGCGGTCCTCGACCCGCTTCTTGTAGAGGTTGAAAATATCGACCGCCGGGTTCGGGTTCCCCAGCAGGATGTCGTCGTCGAGCGAGGTGGCGTATTTCGCGCTCAGCGTGTCCACGTCCTGCTGCGTGAAGTAGAGCCGCCGGTAGTCGAGAAACTCCAGGTACTGTTGCAACAACCGGCTCGAGATGCCGTCGTCGAGCTTGTGGCGGCTGTAGTGCCCCCGTTCGAGGAGCTGGCCCACGGAGATGGCGACCTGGCCGGGGTCCAGTTCCGCCGCCTGGGAGAGCGGCGCGAGCGGAGCGGCCGCGAGCAGCAGCCCGAGGCGAAGAAAAAAGGAGCGGGACAGTTTCATGGGCAAGAGAGCTACGATGACAGGGAAGTGGCGGAAATCAAACGGGGAGCGGCTGGAAGGCGCCCAGATCGGAATCGGGCCAGCGGGGGGAATGGACTTTGCGCGTTCACTCTTCCCCTCAAAATGCGCGATTGAAAAGCAAAAGTTGAACGGGAATTCCCGGCGGGAGCGGAGGGCGTGAAAGGCGCGGAGAGCGCGGAAAAAGAGATCATGCTTGCGCGGGCGGGAGAATTACGTCATGTCGGGCCGGTCATGCAGATAGACACCTACACAGGCGGCCTGTTCGATACGAACTGCTTTTTGTTCGCAGGCGAGACGGGGGGCATCCTCATCGACGCGCCCCAAGGCTCGGCAGAGTGGCTCCGCGCCCGGGGGGCGAAGGTGGGGCATCTTCTCATCACGCACGGCCATATCGACCATGTGAGCGACGCCGCCGCCATCCAGGCCGAGCACGGCTGCCGCGTCGGCTACCACGCCGAGAGCGTGCCGATGCTGACCGATCGCGGCTTTTTCCGTCGGCTCGGCTTCGGCTGGGAAATCGAGCCGGTGGCCGCCGATTTTTTGATTCTGGAAACGCCGTCGTGGACGGTGGACGGGGTTGAGTTCCAGGTTTTGCTCGTGCCGGGGCACTGCCCCGGTTCGCTCTGCTTCCTGGCGAAGCGGGAGCGCATTCTCTTCGGGGGCGACGTGCTCTTCGCCGGAGGAGTGGGCCGGTGGGATCTCCCCGGGGGCGACCGCGATCTGCTCCTGAGCGGGATCCGCGACAAGATCCTGCCGCTAGGGGATGATGTCCGGGTTCTCCCCGGGCACGGCCCGGCCACGACCGTCGGCATCGAGCGGACCGGCAATCCGTATCTGCAAGGGTGCGAGTGATCGGGGTAATCAAGTGATTCCCTAGACGCTCCAGAGGGGGCGCCTGCGATTCCCAGGGGCGATGAAAGCGCCCCATCCCCTCTTTCGCAGTTTCTTCTCCGGCGGGTTCGAGTGTTCCACGCACCGGCTGCGCAATGGCCGCAGGCTCGACATCCTGGCGGCCACCCGGCACGACCGTTTCGCCGCCCGGGATTACCGGCTTTTGCAGGAGCACGGCCTCCTCACCGCGCGCGACGGCATCCGGTGGCACCGCATCGAGACGCGCCCGGGCGTGTACGACTGGGCGAGCACGCTGCCGATGCTGCGCGCCGCGCGCGAGACGGGGATGCAGGTGATCTGGGATCTCTGGCACTACGGCTGGCCGGACGATCTCGACATTTTTTCCGCCGCATTCGTTGATCGCTTCGCCCGGTTTGCCGGGGCGTTCACGGAGCTGGCGAGCGAGTACGCGCCCGCGTCGGTGCCGTATCTCTCGCCGGTCAACGAAATCTCGTTCTTCTCCTGGGCCGGGGGCGACGGGGGGATCATGAACCCGTTTGCCCACGGGCGCGGGGCGGAGCTCAAGCGGCAGCTTGTCCGCGCGAGCCTCGCGGCGATCCACGCCATCCGGGGCGTCAACCCGGCGGTGCGTCTTTTCCAGGTGGACCCGATGATTAACGTGGTCCCGCAGCGCGACCATCCGGTGGACGCGCCCGCCGCGGAGCTTTACCGGCAGGGCCAGTTCGAGGTCTGGGACATGATCTCGGGCCGTCTGGAGCCGGAGCTCGGCGGGCATTCGGACGCGCTCGATGTCATCGGCGTGAACTACTACATCCACAACCAGTGGCGCTACCCCGGCGGGCACGGGTCGATGATCGTCCCCTCCGACCCGCACTACCGCCATGTCCGCGACATGCTCGCCGAGATTTACGAACGCTACCAGCGCCCGCTCTTCATCGCGGAAACGGGGATCGAGGATGAAACCCGCCCCGCCTGGCTGCGCTATGTCGCCAACGAGGTGGCGGCGGCGCTCTCGGAAGGGGTGCCCGTGGAAGGCATCTGCCTCTACCCCATTCTCAACCACCCCGGCTGGAACGACGAGCGGCATTGCTACAACGGCCTCTTCGACTACGCCAACGCCGCAGGCGAACGGGAGGCGTACCTGCCGCTGGCCACGGAGCTGGCCACGCAGCAGCACCGGCTCGCGGCGATCCGCTCCGGCCGGGAGGCGTTCGTGGACACCTGGGACGCCAGCAGCTCCGCGCTCGACTGGGCGGCGCATCTGATGGAAAATCGCACCGACAGTTCGCGCAAGACCTCCAAGGCGTGAACGGATTGCGCGGTCGTGCGGTCGTGCTGGGGGAATTGGCTTGAAGCGGGTTTCCTCTCTGGTAGGTTCCCCCTTGGCTGCGGTTGTCCATCCGCAGCCGGTCCAAGTCCAGACCGTTCCAGACCGTTCCAGACCGTTAAACCTCCACCCCACTCCAGAGACCGGAGGAGCCGCAGCCGGGCAAAGCGGGCTGTTCGCTCTTCTTCGGGTTCTCCTCCAACCCCTCCAATGAAAGGCTGTCGCCCGCTCCCGAGCGCCCATCAAAACGGCGCGGGGGAAGGGTGGCCTTTTCCAGAGCCTTCCCCTCCCCAAAACCGATGATTAAAACGACTCGCCGCGAGTTTCTCAAAACCACGGGCGCCACACTTCTCTCCAGTTCGGTGCTCGGCCAGTTGGCCTCCTTCCAGGCGAGGGGGGCGACGGCCGATTCGCCCGCGAAAGCGCCCAACCTCATCTACGTCTTCGTGGACCAGATGCGCGCCTGCTCGCTGGGGGCATGGGCCGGGGGCGATCCCGTGCAAACGCCGCATCTGGAGCGTTTCGCCAGCCAGGGGGTCAATCTTTGCCAGGCCGTTTCCACCTACCCGGTTTGCAGCCCCTACCGGGCGATGCTCATGTCGGGGCGCTACCCGCACCGCAACACGGTATTAACGAATATTACCTCCGACCCGAAGCGCAACTACCAGCTTCGCGATGACCAGATTTGCCTGACCGACACGCTCTCGCAGGCGGGCTACCACGTCGGCTACATCGGGAAGTGGCATCTGACGCGCCCTTACGAGCCGTACCTCAAGGCGTTCCAGCACGGCAAAGCCGCAGTCTGGAACGATTTCACGCCGCCCAAGAGCCGCCACCGCATCGACTACTGGTACGGCTACAACTCGTATGACGAGCATTTGAGGCCGGTGTATTGGGACCAGGGGGCGGCCCGGGACGACTTCCGGTTCGTGGACCAGTGGAGCCCCGAGCACGAGACTGACAAGGCGATCGCCTATCTGGAAAAGCACTCCAAGTCTCCCTTTGCCCTCTTTCTTTCGCACGACCCCCCGCACCCCCCCTTCCGCCAGGTTCCGCCGAAATACCAGGAGATCTACAAGGACGCCGGGCTTCCCGAGTTGCTCAAGCGCGGTAACGTGCAGCTCGGCAGCGCGGGCGCGAAATCGGGGGAGGCGTCCGTCAGGGACTACTTCGCCGCGATCTCCGGCATCGACACGCAGTTCGGCAGATTGCTGGAAGCCGTGGACCGCCTCGGCCTGAGCGAGAACACGCTGGTCATCTTCACCTCCGACCACGGCGAGATGATGGGCAGCCACGGGCGGATGCACAAAAATATCTGGTATGATGAGGCATTCCGCGTCCCGTTCCTGCTCCGCTTCCCCGGGCGGCTTGCCGCAAACAAGAAGGACGACCTGCTGATCGGCACGCCCGATATTTCCGCCACGCTTCTCGGCCTGCTGGGGATTTCCTCCCGGATTCCGGACGAATGGCAGGGGGTCGATTACAGCGGCGCGCTGCTCGGGAAGTCCAAGGCGCAGGCCCGGCCCCGGCCCGAATCGCAGCTCTACTGGTTTAACGGCGTGACCAACGAAACCCGGGGCATCCGGACGAGCCGGTACACCTTCGCGTTCCCTGGCAAGCGGGGGGAGACGCGCGATCCGCTCCTCTACGATAACCAGGAGGACCCGTTCCAGCTCAGGAGCATCGCCGCCGAAAAGCCCGCGCTGGTGAAGGATCTCACCGGGCTGCTCTTCGACTCGTGCCGACGGATCGAAGACCCCTGGACGCCGGAGCGCGCGTAGGCAATTCGAAAAACTTCCCCCCC
>CAZYVL010000057.1:11080-16154 GCA_964651005.1 uncultured Chthoniobacteraceae bacterium
GGCGGCTCCAGCTTCCGCGTGGTTTCCACCAGCGCGCGGGCGAGGCTCGCCACCTGCTCCTGTTTGCGCGGGTCTTTCAAGGCAGGGAGTGCATCGGGCGCGGTTTCCGCGAACGCTTCGTGGGCCGCCGGGATCGAGACCTGCCCCGGGAGCACGAAGACGCCGATGTTGCCGAGGATGGAGCGGACATGCACGAGCGCCCGGATCCCCCCGAGCCCGCCCGGCGAGGCGCTCACGAGCGCACACGTCTTTCCGGAGAAGGCGACCAGCGGCGGCTCGTCGTCGCTCTCCACGCGCGAAACCCAGTCGATGGTGTTTTTCAGCGCGGCGGTGATGGAGCTGTTGTATTCGGGCGAGGCGATCAGCAACCCGTGGTGACTGCGGAAAAGCGTCTTGAGCCGCCGCGCGTTCTCCGGGAGACCGTGCGCGGTTTCATCGTCCTGGTTGAAGATCGGCAGGGCAAAGTCGGCGAGATCGACCAGGGTGACTTCCGCCCCGGCCTGCCGGGCGGCTTCGGCGGCGATTTTCGCCAGACGTTTGTTGTAGGATTCGGCACGGAGGCTTCCGGCAAAGGCGAGAATACGGGGTATTGCTGGCATAAATTTTCGAGTAATATTATCATACGCCACCGGGAAGTCGCACGGAAATTGCCCGGCGCGCCCGATTCGCATATCGTATCCGCATCTTCACCAACCTGCTCATTGCGTCCCGCCTGTGAGTGCTGAAAGTCCCGATCCCGATTTCTCCCCCGTTCCCGATTCCGGCAAGCCCAAGGGAGGGTGCTGCGGAGGCATGGCGCACAAAAAGCATCCCGCACCGGGCGCTTCCGCCGCCTCCGGGGCGGCTTACTTTTGCCCGATGTGCCCCGGCGTGGAGTCCGACCGCCCGGGCGCTTGTCCCCGGTGCGGGATGGCGTTGGAGCGCAACCCCGCCTGGAAACCGGGGCGGCTTTACACCTGCCCGATGCACCCGGAAGTCCGTAGCGAGCGCCCCGGCCCATGCCCGATCTGCGGGATGGATCTGGAGCCGCTTGCTCCGGGCAAGGGAGAGCGCGGGGGAGAGGAGGAGCAGGCTTGGCGCGGGATGCTCCGCCGCTTCTGGATCGCGCTGGCGCTGACCGTGCCGGTGCTCATTCTCGCGATGGGCGGCGGCCTTCCCGGGGTGAGTGGGGTGGTTGCACTCGGCCCGGCGCTTTCGGGGTGGTTGCAGTTCGCCTTCAGCACGCCGGTTGTCCTCTGGGCGGGCGCGCCGTTTTTCGCGCGGGCCTGGCAGTCGCTGCGCCATCGCAGCCTCAACATGTTCACGCTGATCGCTCTCGGCGTCAGCGCCGCTTATGGCTACAGCGTGGTCGCGCTGGTTGCGCCCGGGCTTTTCCCCCGGGGCTTCGCGCACGGCGGGGGGGTCGGTCTCTACTTCGAGGCGGCGGCGGTGATTACCGCGCTGGTTTTGCTCGGGCAGGTGCTGGAACTCCGGGCGCGGGCGGGCGCAGGCGCGGCGATCGAGGCGCTCCTGGCGCTTGCGCCGAGGACGGCGCACCGCATGGAAAACGGCGTGGAACGGGAGACGCCGCTGGAGGCGGTGCGCCCGGGCGACTGGCTCCGGGTCAAGCCGGGGGAGAAGATTCCCGTCGATGGCGTGGTGCGGGAGGGGGCGAGCGCCGTGGACGAGTCGATGCTCACCGGCGAGCCAACCCCCGTGCCGAAGACGGCAGGGAGCCGCGTCACGGCGGGGGCGGTGAACGGGAACGGCAGCTTTCTCATGGAGGCGCAGCGGGTCGGCGACGAAACGATGCTCGCGCAGATCGTGGCGATGGTCGCGAGCGCGCAGCGCAGCCGCGCGCCGATCCAGCGCGTGGCCGACACGGTGGCGGGGTGGTTCGTTCCGGCGGTGGTGGCGGTCGCGCTGTTGACCTTCGCGGGGTGGCTCTGGCTGGGGCCGGAGCCGCGCCTGGCCTACGCACTCGCCAGCGCGGTTTCCGTGCTCATTATCGCCTGCCCCTGCGCGCTCGGGCTTGCGACGCCGATGTCGATCATGGTTGGGGTTGGCCGGGGCGCGCGGGAGGGCGTGCTCATCCGCGACGCGGAGGCGCTCGAAACACTCGAAAAAGCCGGGACGCTGGTTCTGGACAAAACCGGGACGCTTACCGAAGGGAAGCCCTCCGTCACCGCCGTGGTTCCGGCCCCGGGCGTCCGCGAGGCCGATCTGCTCCGCTGGGCCGCCGCGCTGGAGGCGCATAGCGAGCATCCGCTGGCGGGCGCCGTGGTCCGCGCGGGACCGGCGCCGGTCGCAGGCGGGGAGGGCGTGGCCGATTTCGAGGCGATCCCCGGCGGCGGAGTCGCGGGCGCTTTCGAGGGGAAGCGGATCGTGGTGGGGAGCCTCGCGCTGCTGGAGGCGCAAGAGGTTGCGGTTGCAGGCGATGGCGATGGCGATGGCCTGGACGCGTTGAAGGGGGAGGCGCAACAGCTTGAGGCCGCAGGCCGGAGCCTCATCTGGGTGGCCGCCGACGGGCGGGCCGCCGGGCTGCTCGCCGTGGCCGATCCGATCAAGGCGACCACGCCGGAAGCCATCGCCGCGCTGCACCGGCTCGGGCTGAAGATCGTGATGCTGACCGGGGACAACGCCTCGGTGGCGCGCCGCGTCGGCGCGGAGCTTGGCATCGACACCGTGATCGCCGGGGTGAACCCCCGGGACAAGCACGAGCGGGTCGCCGCGCTCAAGGCGGAGGCGGCGGCGGAAGGAAAGGGGCGGCACAGGCGACGGGTGGTGATGGCGGGCGACGGCGTGAACGACGCCCCCGCGCTTGCGGCGGCGGATGTCGGCATCGCGATGGGCACGGGCGCAGACGTGGCGATGGAGAGCGCGGGCGTCACTCTCGTGCGCGGCGATCTGCGCGGCATCGTCGTCGCCCTGGCCCTGAGCCGCGCGACGATGCGCAACATCCGCGAGAATCTGCTCTTCGCGTTTCTCTATAACGCGCTCGGCATCCCCGTTGCCGCGGGGGTGCTTTATCCCGCGTTTGGCCTGTTGCTCAACCCGATGGTCGCCAGCGCGGCGATGGCGTTGAGCAGCGTCTCGGTGGTCGGCAACGCCTTGCGGCTCGGCACTTTTCCGCGCCGGGACGGGGTGGTTTCGCGGTAGGCATCTGGTGAAGGTTGGCGCGAGCAGGCAGAAGCAGGCGGCGCTCCCCGGACAGTTGTGTCCTCAAACCCGACATGCCGCGCCGACACCCGCTCCCGGGTTACTCTGTTGAGGCGGCGTGGCATGGGGTCGGCTTGAAGGGGTCTTCGGAATTTAACCTTCTGCGACCCTATGAATACCACCGCACCCATTTCGGAAGTCGAGTATCCGCCGGAACAGGAGCCCCTCCGGCAGGGCGAATCCGCGCCGGAAAGGGGGCGCGTCGCGGCTCCGCCGCATCGCCGGGCGCGCCGCGTCCCCGTCGAGGGCGAAGAGAGCGACGAGGTATTGATGACCCGGGTAGCCTCCGCCGACGCCGGAGCGCTGGAAAAGCTCTTCGAGCGGCATTCGGGCGTCATCAAAAGCGTCATTTTCAAGATCATCCATAACGAGGCAGAGGCCGAGGATGTCTTGATGGAGGTTTTCTTCGAGGCATGGAACGGCGCGTCGAAGTATTCCGCCGAAAAGGGAAAGGCGCTCGGCTGGCTGGTGACAATGGCCCGAAGACGCGGCATCGACCGCCTGCGCAAGCGCCAGAGCTATTCCCGCGCGACCGACCGCCTCCAGGTGGAGGTGGAGCACGACCCCGAAGCGTGGGTTTCCGGCCGCGACCCGGATGGCGACCGGGAGCGTTCGGACGTGCGCGCGTTCATCCAGACGAAGCTCCGGGAGCTGCCGCCCTTCCAGCGCGACGCCATCGAACTCGCCTTTTTCAAGGGGATGAGCCAGCGCGAGATCGCCGCGCACACCGGCATCCCGCTCGGCACGATCAAGACCCGCATCGAACTCGGCCTCAAAAAGCTGAGCGCCTCCCTGGAGGTGCTGGCCAAGGAGTGGTAGGAATGCGCCGGAGAGCGGGTGCCCCAAATCGGGCGGCATTGGAAAAGGAAGGCTTTTTGTCCGGGAACCGTTGACCGCTCTACCCCAGCGCCGAGGCAATATCTTCCATCAACGAGACGACGAACTCCTTCCCGGCAAGATCTCCCGCAAAGGTCGTAGTGACTAGCAAAAGCGCTTCCGGGTCGATCACCCGGTTCTCTTGAGGATGCGCCTGTCCGGCAACGCCCAAAGCGGTCCATTGGCGCCATAAAAAGCCGAGCACCAACGTCTGGAGTTGATCTTTATAGCTGGGAAAAGAGAGTGTCATAACCGAGGGCTTCGAAAACCTTGCGGATCGCATCCTTGAATCCCTCCGAGGGATCTTGTGTGAAAGCCCAGCGGGCGGCCTTCAGGAGATCTTCGCCGGTGGGCTGAAGCTGCTTGAGATCGGAAAAGTGCCGTCCACCTTGATCGGCTGCGGCATAGAGCTTGAGATGGATCTGGTCGTACCGGTCGATGAAGCTCACCTGCAAGGTCGGGGAAAACCGGCGAGAATGAAGGCGGTTGATGACTCCCTCGGGTAGCCCCAGGCGGAAGAGATCGGGATCAGCCGCGCCGTCATTGAGCCAGGACGCAGGAAGGTTCAGTTCCCGCCGAACATCCTCGGCATCGGTGAGCAGCCATTCGGGCAGGGGGCGGGCGCAATCAAGCCGTTGGCCCGAAATTGTTGCCAGGACACCGACGTCTTTGGTAGTACGCTCGACCAGCCGAAGGGCAATCAGGGCCGATTCCCGCAAACCACCAGATGAAGAGGCAACCGTTCACGCTGGGCCATAAGCGCCCCAAGAAGCTGAAGGGCGTCCTGGAGGCTTTGGGAGGAAAAGGTTGCCATAAAAACAATTTAAATACGCATTTTGCGAATTTCAATTGTTTTCATTCTACTTTGTTGTCGATCTTATTTTCCGCAGTGAGCGTAGAACGGGAGCGTGAATTTTTTGAGCGAAACTCTGCTCCGAGAGGAGTTTTACAGAGAGCCAGCAGTCGGGTTCGAACCGACGACCTGCTGATTACAAATCAG
>CAZYVL010000058.1:0-12663 GCA_964651005.1 uncultured Chthoniobacteraceae bacterium
GTCTTCGCGTGAGCCAAATTTGGGGTTTACGGCGGGGGGATCCGGCGTATCCTGCGGGGTTTTCATGAAAACCACCTCACCGCGCGTTGTCCTCGGCATGAGCGGCGGCGTCGATTCGTCCGTCGCGGCCTCCCTGCTTAAAGAGCAGGGGTACGAGGTCATCGGCGTGACGATGAAGGTCTGGCCGCAGGATTGCATCTCGCGGGCGGAGGACAAGTGCTGCGGCCCCTCGGCCATCGCCGATGCGCGCGGCGTGGCGCACGCGCTCGGCATCCCGCATTATGTCGTGGACGAGGCCGACGATTTTGAAAAACTCGTCATCGACTATTTCACCGCCGAATACAAGGCGGGCCGGACGCCGAACCCGTGCGTGATGTGCAATGAGAAGGTGAAGTTCGGCAACCTCTGGGCCAAGGCGCGCTCGCTCGGCGCGGATTACATCGCCACGGGGCATTACGCGATTGTCGAGCACTCGGGCAGCCCGGACGATCCCCAGGGCCGCTCCGTGCTCCGCAAGGGGCGCGACCCGCGCAAGGACCAGTCGTACTTCCTCTTCAGCCTGCGGCAGGAGCAGCTCCGCCGCGCCTTGACGCCGCTCGGCGGCATGGAGAAGACGGAGATCCGCGCCATCGCCCGGCGGCTCGGCCTGAAGGTGGCTGACAAGGCCGACAGCCAGGAGATCTGCTTCGTCCCCGGCAATGACTACAAGGCGTTCCTGCGCCAGCATCTTGGCGAGGGCGAGTTTCATCGCGGCGGCATTTACGACAAAACCGGCACGCGGCTCGCCGACCACGACGGGATCGAGCTTTTCACCATCGGCCAGCGCAAGGGGCTCCCGGGCGGCTCGCCCCGCCCGCTTTACGTGATCGACATCGACCCGGCCACGCACCGCGTCATCGTGGGGGAAGCCGAGGATCTGGTGACCGACGAGTTTATCATCACCCATTGCAACTGGCTGGAGCCGGAGGCCCAATCGGCGGCCTTGGCCCCTTTTGCCGTGAACGTCAAGATCCGCCACGCGCACCCGGGGGCCGACGCCACCGTCGAGCTCCTGCCGGGCGGCGAGGCGCGGGTGCGCCTCCATGTTCCGCAGCGCGCCGTCACCCCCGGGCAGGCCGCCGTCTGCTACGCGGCGGACGGGCGCGTGCTCGGCGGCGGATGGATCGCCCGCCAGCAGGCTGCTGCCTCCGTTCCCGAAGAGCCGATGCAGGCGGCGGGAGCGGCCTGAATGGCCGCAATGGCTTGAACGGCGCTGAGGCCACGCGCTCCCGGGGGTGCGAATCCAGAGGGAAAAACCATGCTGCCGCTTCTCGTCCTGAGCACCTTTCCCGACGCCGAAACGGCGCGGCGGATCGTGCGCGTCTGCGTAGAGGAACGGCTGGCCGCGTGCGGGAATCTCCTCCCCGGCGTGGAATCGATCTACCGCTGGCGCGGCGCGGTCGAAACCGCCTCCGAAACGCTCGTGCTCTTCAAAACCACGACGGAGGTTTATCCGCGCCTCCAGGAACGGCTGCGCGCGCTGCACCCGTACGAAACGCCGGAGATCGTCGCCCTCCCACCCTCCGGCGGCCTGCCTGCTTATCTGGAATGGGTGGTGGATGCGTGCGCGGACGAGCAGGGGTAGGTTCCAAGAAACTGCTTGCCGCTTCGGCCCGGCGCTCTAAAGTCTGCCCCCGTCTCGTCGCTTTTCGTCGCGCGCGATTTTTTCGATACCCCGTTTTTTCATCATGGCAAACACTGTTCTCGTTGGCGCCCAGTGGGGCGATGAAGGCAAAGGCAAGATCATCGACTTCCTGACGGAACGCGCCGATGTCGTGGTGCGCAGCCAGGGCGGCAACAACGCCGGGCACACCGTGCTCGCCGGAGACAAGAAATACATCCTGCATCTCATCCCCTCCGGCATCCTCCGGCCCGGGAAGGTGTGCGTGATCGGCAACGGCGTGGTGATCGACCCGGTTTCGCTCGTCGGCGAGATCGAGGGGTTGCGTGCGGTGGGGGTGGAGGTCAACGGGGAGAATCTCCTCATCAGCGACTGCGCCCACCTCGTGCTCCCGTACCACCGGCTGCTCGACGAAGCGCGCGAACTCGCCCTGGGCAGCGGCAAGATCGGGACCACCAAGCGCGGGATCGGCCCCGCCTATGCCGACAAGATTTCGCGTTCCGGCCTCCGGCTGGGCGACCTGATGCAGCCCGCCCTCTTTTCCGAAAAACTCGCCGTCCGGGTCGCGGAGAACAACAAGCAGCTTGAGGCGCTGGGAGCCGGGCCGCTCTGCTTCGAGGAGGTCAACGAAGCCCTCCTCGCCGCCGGGGAGAAGCTGCGCCCGTTCGTGGCCAACACGGTCGTCACCCTGCATGCCGCGCTGCAAGAGAAGAAGGAACTCCTTTTTGAAGGGGCGCAGGGCACCTTCCTCGACATCGACCACGGCACCTATCCTTACGTCACCTCCTCCAACACCACCGCGGGCGGAGCCGCCACTGGCTCCGGCGTGCCGCCGCACCGCATCGACACCGTGCTCGGCGTCATGAAGGCGTACACGACTCGCGTGGGCGAAGGGCCGTTCCCGACGGAAGACGCGGCGGTCAGCGACATGCTGCACGGCATGGGCCGCGAATTCGGCGCCACGACGGGCCGCGCCCGCCGCTGCGGCTGGTTCGACGCGGTGGCCGCCCGCTTCGCCGCGATGGTCAACGGCATCGACGAAATCGCGATTACCAATCTCGACGGCCTCGATACGCTGGAGACGATCCGCGTTTGCGTCGCCTACCGCCTCGGGGAGCAGAAATGGGACGTGCTCCCGTCGGATTTCGGCCAGCTCTCCCGGTGCGAGCCGGTCTACGTGGAGTTCCCCGGCTGGAAAACCTCCACGGCGGACGCCCGGAGCTTTGCCGACCTCCCGGAGAACGCCCGGGCCTACGCGCTCAAGCTCGCGGAACTGACCGGCGCGCGGCTGAAAATCGTCAGCGTGGGACCGCACCGCGACCAGACGATTCTCTTGTAATACCAAATTTTAAAAGAAGGAGATGCGATGGCGCCGGGATTTTTGAGCCAGGCAAGGCGGAAGGCGGAGGCGCTATCTGTGATAGCGACTCTGCCTGACAACGCTGCATGGCTTAAAAGGACCAAGCCAGAGCGTCTGATTCTTGAAAAGATTTGGTATCAGGCGCGGCTTCCGCGTGCGAAGTTGTGCGCCCTGTGAGCAACCCTGCCGCCGCCGCTACTTTGACGCCCGCGCCCTCCTCCTCCCGGCCCGCCACCGTGCCGCGCCATATCGCCATCATCATGGATGGCAACGGGCGCTGGGCGCGCCAGCAGGGTTTTGCCCGGATCACCGGCCACGAACGCGGCGCGGAAGCCGTGCGCGGCAGCCTGGAGGGGTGCCGGGAACTCGGCGTGGAGTACCTGACGCTCTACGCCTTTTCCACCGAGAACTGGAAGCGGCCCAAGAGCGAGATCGCCGCGCTGATGGGCCTGCTGGAGCGGTTTCTTAAAAAAGAGACGCCCGAGCTGGCCGCCAAGGGCATCCGGCTGGAAACCATCGGGCGCACCGGCGATCTCCCCCCCTCCACCCGGGAGGCACTGTGCCGCGCGAAGGAGCTGACGGCGGCCAATCACGGAACCACGCTCATCCTCGCCCTGAGCTATTCGAGCCGGGTCGAAATCCTCGATGCCGTTCGGAGCCTTGCCACGGAGGCGCGGGAGGGACGGCTCGACCCCGCCGCGATCGACGACGCGCTCTTTTCCCGCCATCTCTACACCGGCCCGTACCCCGACCCCGATCTGCTCATCCGCACTTCCGGCGAAATGCGGCTCTCGAACTTTCTGCTCTGGCAGCTAAGCTATACGGAGCTTTACGTCACCAAGAAGCTGTGGCCCGATTTCCGGAAGGAAGACCTGCTCGAAGCCGCGCGCGACTTCGGCACGCGGCACCGCCGTTTCGGGGCCGTCGGCTGATCTCCCTCTGCACACGCACCTTTCCCCAGCCCATCATGCCTGCCAGAACGCAAACGATCCTCATCGTCGATCCCGATACGGATTTCCTGGCCTGGGCGCGCCGCCAGCTTGAAACCCCGGAGACGCGCGTGCTGACCGCCGCCCTGGCGGACGAGGCGTTTGCGCTCTACCGGGGGGAGAACCCCGACCTGCTCATCGCCGACACGCATCTGCGCCCCTTCAGCGGGATGGAGCTGCTCGACCGGGTGCGCCAGTGCGACTCCAACGCGATGGTGATCCTCATCAGCGGGTTCGGCACGACGCAGGCGGTGATCGAGGCGATGAAGCACGGCGCGTTCGAGTTCCTCCGCAAGGAATCGCTCTCCTTCAACCTCAAGCGCGTGGTCGATGCCGCGCTCACCGAGCAGGAGCAGATGCGCGCCGCCGTCGCCTCGCAGCCGCAGCTCACCGTGGAGCAGGTGCAGGAGAGCCTGGTGGGCCAGTCGCCCGCGATGCAGCAGGTCTTCAAGATGATCGGGCGCGTCTCGCACTCCGACGCGCCGGTCATGATCACCGGCGAGAGCGGCTCCGGGAAGGAACTCGTTGCCCGGGCGATCCACCACTACAGCCGCCGGAACCACTCCGACTTCGTGGCGATCAACTGCGCGGCGATCCCCGAGGCGCTGCTGGAGAGCGAGCTTTTCGGGCACGAGAAGGGGGCGTTCACCGGCGCGGTTTCGCAGCGGATTGGCCGCTTCGAGCAGTGCAACGGCGGCTCGCTCTTTCTCGATGAGATCGGCGACATGCCGGTCGCGCTCCAGAGCAAGATCCTGCGGGTGCTTCAGGAGGGCGAGTTCTCGCGCGTGGGCGGCAGCCAGACGCTCCGGACGGATGTGCGGATCATCGCCGCGACGAACAAGAACCTGGAGATGGAGGTCGCGCAAAAGGCGTTCCGCGAAGATCTTTTCTACCGGCTCAACGTGGTGCGCATCCCGCTCCCGCCGCTGCGCGAGCGCGTGGAAGACATCCGGCTGCTCGCGGAGTATTTTCTGCAAAAAGTGGCCTTGCGCCAGCATCTCCCGCGCTTGCGTCTGAGCGAGGACGCCGTGCGCGCGATGGAGGGTTACCCGTGGCCGGGCAACGTCCGCGAACTGGAGAACACCATCCAGCGCGCCACCGTGCTGGCGACCTCCGACGTGATCCTCCCGAAAGACCTCCCGCTTGGGAAGGCAGGCTCCGGCCAGGGAACGGTTGGAGCCGCCGGAACCGGGGGAGGCGGGGCGGATTTCCCGCGCGAAGCCGCCGTGGAGGCGCTCTTCAAGATCGCGCAGAACGACCCGTCGCTGCCGCTGCTGCCGTGGCTCGAACGCGAGTTCACGCGCCACGCCATGCGGCTGACCGGCGGCAACCAGGTGCGCGCCGCCCGGCTGCTCGGGATCACCCGCGCCACGCTGCGCAAACGGCTGGAGCTTTTCGGCATCAACCGCCAGGGCGGGGAGGTGGACGGCGGCCCCGCCACTCCCCGGGAACCATGAGCGACACCGCCCCCACCCCAGCGCCCACCCACGGGCAGTCGTGGATCTGGAGGGAGGGCGCGTTCGCACCGTGCGCGGCGCTGCCGCTGGCCGATCGCGGGTTTCGCTACGGGATGGCGTTTTTCGAAAGCCTCGCCGTTCGCGGGGGGGCTGCGGAGTTTCTCGGCGAGCATCTCGCGCGGCTCGCGGCGGCGTGCGCCGCGCACCGCTGGGCGGTGGCCCCGGGGGAACTCACCCGCGCGGGCGAGGCACTGGCAACGCTCTGCGGCCCCGGCCCGGCGTTCGTGCGCCTCTACGTCACGGCGGGGGAAGGCGGCCCGGCCACCCCGGTCGCAGCACCGCAGATTTACGCCTTCGCCGAGGCCCGGAGCATGGCGATCCCGGAGCCATACCGCATCCTCGCGCACCCGGCGCCGCATCTCCCCCTCTTTGGCGGCCTCAAGACGGCGAACTACTGGGCCAACGCCGCCGCGTTTGCCACAGCGCGGGAGGCCGGAGCCGACGAGGCGCTGCTTTTCAACCCGGCGGGCGAACTCGTTTCCGCCTGCATGGCGAACGTCTTTCTGGAGATCGACGGCCAATGGGTCACGCCGCCCGCCGCCTCCGGCGCGCGCCGGGGCGTGGTGCGGGAATGGGTGATGCGGCAACGGTCCATCCGGGAGCGGCAAGTCGGCAGGGCGGAGATGGAGGCGGTTTCCGGGTGTTTCCTGACCAGCTCGTGGCATGGAGTGATCCCCGTGGTCGGCTTGGTGGCCTTGGGGGTCTTGGGGGTCTTGAACTCCCGCCCGCTCGGGACGACGGTGGCAGAGGCGCTCCGCGCCGAATTTCACGCACGATGAGTTTCCAGGAGAGCACTTTGGAAAACGCCGAAGCACTTCCGGCGGAAGAAGGACGCGCGACGGTCGATCTGCCCGATCTCCTTGCCAAAGCGCGGCCCATCGCCCGCCGCCTCGCGGCGATCCGCAAGCAGGGCAAAAGCGTCGGAAGCGTTCTCTTCGACCACGTTCACCCCGGGGCGCATCCGTGCCTGGCCGCCGCCATCGCCTTGCACGCGGGCGCGCCACGGGTCTGGGTGGTCGCCGACGGGGTGCGCAACCAGGAGCGGCTTCACCATGAGATCGTGAACTGGCTTCCCGACGCCCTTTTCCTGCCGGAAGCCGAAACGGGGCTGGCGGAGAACGCGATTGCCGATCCCGAAGTGGCTGCCGACCGGCTCCAGGCGCTCGCGCAGTGGAGCGCGGCGGAGCGGGGCGTGCTGGTGCTCACCGCCGCGTCGCTCGATGGCGAGGTTCCCTCCGAGGAGGGGCTTCGCGCGCTTACGCTGGAGCTGGCGGAAGGGGAGACGCTTCCTCCCGGGGAGCTGGCGCGGCGGCTGGAGGAAGCCGGGTACGAACGCGCGCCGCAAGTCGCCCTGCGCGGGCAGTACGCGGTGCGCGGCGGCATTGTCGATCTCTTCTCCTGGCAGCACGCGCTGCCGCTGCGGGTGGAGTTTTTCGGCGACGAGATCGAGTCGCTGCGGCACTTCGACCTCGACGCGCAAACCTCCGTCGAGCCGGTCGCGCGCGCCGCCGTCCTGCTCGGCGAAGCGCAAGGGAGCGTTCCGCTGCGCACGCTGATCCGCCCCGGCGATCTTCTTCTGGACGTGCAGGCGGGCGTGGAAGGGGCGGGCGCGGCGATCACCGCCCACGCCGATCACCCCGATCAATCCAGCTCACCGGACGGCGCGGGGGGCGCGGAAGATTTCTCCGGGGCGTTCTTCGACCACGGGCTGGGCGAGTTCGAGGCGGGCGATCTCGTGGTGGAGGCGGGCAAGCGGCAGCTCCTGCTGCGGCAGCTTGCAGACTGGCTGGAGGCGGGGTGGCGGGTGCTGCTTTTCTGCAACAACGAAGGGGAGCGCGAACGCTTCCGCGATCTTCTCCCAGTTCTCCCAGAACCGGAACTCGATCACCCGGGGCTGCAACTCACCCTCGGGAGCGTCGGCAGCGGCTTCACCTTCCCGGCGGGGAAGCTGGCGGTGCTCTCGGACTCGGAACTATTTGGCCGCTACCGCAACACGCAAACGCGCCGGCTGGCGATGCGCCGCGCGCGGGAGCAGGCGAGCCGGGCGCAGATCGACTTTTCGGAACTCGCCGAGGACGACACCGTGGTGCACCTCGAACACGGCATCGCGCGCTTCCAGGGGCTGACGCGCTTTGCCAAGGGCGACGGCACGGAAGAGGAGGTGCTTGTGCTGGAATTTGCCCACGAGGCGAAGCTCTACGTCCCGCTGGAGCAGGCGTACCTCGTCTCCCGCTACGTCGGCGTCGGCAAGCGTAACCCGCCGCTGAGCGAACTCGGCGACCCGAAGTGGGCGCGCGCCAAGTCGCAGGCGCGCAAGGCGGTGTTCGACTACGCCTCGCGGCTGCTCGCCGTCCACGCCGAGCGCGAAACGGCCGAGGGGTACGCCTTCGCGCCCGATAACAAATGGCAGAACGAGTTCGAGCGGTCGTTCCTCTTCAAAGAGACGCCCGACCAGCTCACCGCCATCGCGGACGCCAAGCGCGACATGGAGGGGGTGCGCCCGATGGACCGCCTCCTGTGCGGCGATGTCGGTTTCGGCAAGACGGAGGTGGCGATCCGCGCGGCCTTCAAGGCGGTCATGGGGGGCAAACAGGTGGCGCTGCTCGCCCCGACCACCGTGCTCGTGCAGCAGCACTACCGCACCTTCCGCGAGCGAATGTCCGACTACCCGGTGACGGTGGAGAGCCTGAGCCGCTTCCGCACGGCAGCCGAACAGCGCAAGGTCGTCGAGGGGCTGCGCGACGGCTCGGTGGACATCGTAGTGGGGACGCACCGGCTCATCTCCCGGGATGTCGCCTTCAAGGATCTCGGCCTGGTCGTCATCGACGAGGAGCAGCGCTTCGGCGTGCTGCACAAGGAACGCTTCAAGGAGCTTTTCAAAAAGGTCGATCTTCTCACGCTCTCGGCCACGCCGATCCCGCGTACGCTCTATCTCTCGCTCATGGGGGCGAAGGATATGTCCGTGCTGGAGACGCCGCCGCAGAACCGCATCCCGACGGAAACCATCGTCTGCGGCTACGACGAGCGGATCATCCGCGCCGCCATCACGCGCGAACTGGCGCGCCAGGGGCAGGTCTATTTTCTCCACAACCGCGTCGGCACCATCGAGGCGATGCGGCTCAAGCTCAAGAAGCTCGTGCCGAAGGCGCGGATCGTCGTCGGGCATGGCCAGATGGACGAGCACGAGCTGGAGGAGGTGATGCGGCAGTTCGTGGCGGGCGAGGCGGACGTGCTCCTCTCCACGACGATCATCGAGAGCGGCCTCGACATCCCCAACGCCAACACGATCATCATCGACCGCGCCGACCGCTTCGGGCTGGCCGATCTCTACCAGCTTCGCGGGCGCGTGGGCCGCGCGCAGCACAAGGCGTACGCTTACCTGATGATCCCGCGCGATCTGATGGCCACCGAGGCGCGCAAGCGCATCCACGCGATCAAGCAATACTCCTCGCTCGGTGCGGGGTTCAAGATCGCCATGCGCGATCTGGAGATTCGCGGCGCGGGCAACCTCCTCGGCACGCAGCAGAGCGGGCACATCATCGCCGTCGGCTTCGAGCTGTACTGCCAGCTTCTCAAACAGGCGGTGGCGAAGCTCAAGGGGGAGAAGGTGCGCCCGCGCATCGACCTCCCGCTGAGCCTCGACTTCGTGACGACGCGCGAGGTGGAGATGCCGCGCCCCGGCTCTGCCGATTCCGAAGGGCGCGTCCCCGCGTTCCTCCCCGCGCGGACCATCTCGGAGGCGCAGACCCGCATCCAGGCGTACCGGGCGCTGGCGGAAGTGACCACGCCCGGGCAGCTCGAAGGCTTGCAGAAGGCGTGGCGCGACCGCTTCGGCCGTCTCCCGGAGCCGGTGGAAAACCTGCTCACGCTCACGCGGATCAAACTCGCCGCCGCTGCCAAGAAAATCACGCGGGTGGAGGTGCGCGAGGGGAAGGTGATGCTCACGCGCCAAGACGACTACATCCTCCTCGGCGGGAAGTTCCCTCGCCTGAGTGCCGGGCAGCCCGCCGCGCGGCTCAACGAACTGCTGGCGCTGCTCAGGAAGTTCTGAGCGTGCCCATTTGCCGTTTCAGTAACCTCTGCGCGGAGCGCGGGAAGGGTAGTTTGGGCGGTTCATCGGGCCGGGCCGGACCGATCCGGAAACCGTCGGTTCCGCTTTCTCCAGCGCGATGAGTTCGCTGACGGTGACAAACTTGTACCCCTGGGCGAGGAGCCGGTCGAGCACCTCCGGCATCGCGTCCACCGTCCCCTTGTGGATATCGTGAGCCAGGATGATCGCGCCGGGGCGCACCAGGCTGAGGATGCGCTGCGCGACGATTTTCGACCCTGGCTCCTTCCAGTCGTACGGATCTGCGAACCAGTAGATCGTCTTGTAGCCGAACTCCCGGTAGACGCGCGCCTCCTGCTCTTCCGTGAACGCGACCTTGCCGAACGGCGGGCGCAGGAGGCGGGGTGCCACTCCCGTTGCCGCGATCACGGCCTGGTGGGTCTTGAGCAGTTCCTGGCGGACACCGCTCCAGGGGAGTTCGGTGAACCTCGCGTGCGACCAGGAGTGATTGCCGATCTCGTGCCCCTCGGCCACTTCGCGCCGGACGATCTCCGGTTTTTTCACGACGTTCCGCCCGACGACGAAAAACGTCGCGTGGATTTTCCGCCTGGCGAGCATGTCGAGGAGCCGGGGGGTCTCCGTCGCGCTCGGGCCGTCGTCGAAGGTGAGGGCGATGTACGGCCTCTGCACCTCCACGATCTTGTACGCCAGTTTGGGATAACCCGGGGCCGGGCCGGTCTGGGCAGGCAAGGGGGCGCGGGCCGGAGCGGAGGGTGCCGCCGCGCAGGCGGCCAGCGCGGCGGCGATCAGGATGGGGAGGGCGCGGGACATGAGAAACATTGGGAACGTAGAGGAAAATGCGCCCCGCGCAAAATTTCAATCCTGCATCTCCTTCGCCCCCCGGCTTCGCATCAAAGAAACCGCTCCAGAAAAGCGGCCAGCTTGCGCGCGGTCGCCTCGGGCCAGAGGGAGCGGTCGGTGAAAAGCGCGGTGTCGAGCGCGCGGTGTTCGGGCCAGTCGGGGGTGGCGGGGAGGCGCGGGACCACCCTGGCGATCATCTCCCGGGCGAGCGCGGCGTTGTGCTGAAGATGCCCCAGCACGGTCTGGGCGCTCACCGGCTCTTCGTCGGTTTTCCAGCAGTCGTAGTCCGTCACCATCGAGACCGTGGCGAAGGCGATCTCCGCCTCCCGCGCCAGCTTCGCTTCGCCGAGGTTGGTCATCCCCACCACGTCGAAACCGAGGCGGCGGTTGGTTTCGCTCTCCGCACGCGTGGAGAACGCCGGGCCATCCATGTTCACGTAGGTGCCGCCGTTGTGGACGTTCGCGCCGCCGTCGCGGGCGGCTTCGGCGAGGAGGGTGCGCAGCGTGGCGCTGGTCGGGTCCGCAAAGCCGACATGCGCGACGATGCCGCCGCCGAAAAAGGTGTGCTCCGCGCGGCGGCTGGTGCGGTCGAAAAACTGGTCGGGGAGGACGACGTGCCGGGGCGCGTATTGCGGCTGGAGACTCCCGACGGCGGAGAAGGAGACCAGCCAGCGGACGCCGAGCGAGCGGAGCGCGTAGAGGTTGGCCCGGTGATTGATCTCGGTGGGCAAAATCCGGTGGCCCCGACCGTGGCGCGGGAGAAAATAGACCGTCCGCCCTGCCAGTTCGCCCCGGACGATGGCGTCGCTGGGCGGTCCCCACGGAGTCTCCACCCGGAGTTCGGTTACGCCGCTCAACCCGTCGATGTCGTAAAGGCCGCTGCCGCCGATGAACCCGATGGCCGCTGGGGAGGAAGGTTCCATGCGGCCTGCTCTATCACAGCTCCGCGCCCGATTTCCAGCCTCAAAGAGGAAGGGCGCCGCGACTACCCCGTCGCGACGCCGCAACCCCAACCAATCGCCCCTTCAGAACACTTTCCGGCCCGCAAAGAGTGCCACGGCGAAGAGAACCAGACAGAGAACGAGAAACAGCCCGAAGAGAAGCTTCGCGATCCCCGCCGCCGTCCCGGCCAGGCCGGAGAAGCCCAGCAGCGCCGCGATAATGGCGATGACCAAAAACGTGAATGCCCAAGATAACATCGGTACGCCCTCCTTTCCCCCGAGGTATCGGCAATGGGGAAAAGGTTGGTCCTCCGGGGGCGCCCGCACGGTTCTCCCGATTTGGCTTCCCCCCCGATTTTTATCTTGCCGGAACGGGATCGCTGAGGCAGCATCCCGTTATTCTCCCTATTGGCAGTAGGAATTTAGGAGAAATAGAGAGAATCCCTGGGGAAAATAGGGAGCATCTCGCGAATCCAACCCATTCAGAACCGATTCAGAAACAAACCAGAGCCGCGCGTGGCGCGGGCGCCAGAATGTCGCTCAACCCGAACGAAATCAGCCTTCAGGAAGTCGAGACCCTCGCCGGAGAGTTTGAAACGGCGTCGCTGGAGCAGATCCTTGGCTGGGCGTGGGAACGCTTCGGCAGCCGGGCGGCGATCGGGACGAGCTTCCAGGGCGCGGGGCTGGTGATGATCCACCACGCGGTGCGGGCGGGGTTGCGGCTGCCGGTCTTCACGCTCGACACCGGGCTGCTTTTCCCGGAGACGGTGGAACTCAAGAAACGGCTGGAGGATTTCTTCGGCATCCCGATCGAGCGGGCGCTGCCCGAGCAGACGGTGGAGGAGCAGGCCACCGAGCACGGCGACAAGCTCTGGGAGAGATCGCCCGATCTCTGCTGCACGCTGCGCAAGGTGATCCCGCTGCAAAAGCGGCTCGCGAAGCTGGCCGTCTGGATCACCGGCGTCCGTCGGCAGCAGGCCGAGACGCGCGGCCAGACCGCCATTCTGGAGCTCTACCAGTTCGACAAGCTGCGCGACCTCGACATCCTCAAGCTCAACCCGATGGCCGCCTGGAGCCGGGAGGCCGTCTGGGAATACCTCCGCGCGCACAAGATCCCGTACAACCCGCTGCACGACCGGGGGTACCGCTCCGTCGGCTGCTTCCCGTGCACCCGCCCGACCGGGGAGGGCGAGAGCGAACGCGCCGGGCGCTGGACCGGCTTCAACAAAACCGAGTGCGGCATCCACACCTTCCTCGGCTCCCGGCTGGAAACCCCTGCCCAGCCTG
>CAZYVL010000058.1:12763-16001 GCA_964651005.1 uncultured Chthoniobacteraceae bacterium
GCCCAGCCTGTTGTTCAACCTCTTCCCGAACCTCTTTCCAAAACACGATGAGCATTCCCTTCGAAAGCCACCCCGCCTACGGCGGAAAATACCCCGCGCCGCGCCCCGGCGAAGAACCGGTGCTTTTCCCCGAAAAACTCTCGCGCGAGGATGCGGCGCACCTCGACGCGCTGGAAGCCCAGAGCGTCTTCATCATCCGCGAGGCGTTCCATCACTTCAAAAACATCTGCATGCCGTGGTCGATGGGGAAAGACTCCAACGTGCTCATCTGGCTCTCGCGCAAGGCGTTCGGCGGGCACATCCCGTACCCGCTGCTGCATATTGATACGACTTACGAGTTCCCGGAGATGCTCGTCTACCGGGACTGGGCCGTGGAGTACCACAAGCTCAACCTGATCGTGAAGATCAACGAGGAAGCGCGCGCCGGAAGCGGTGCCTACGAGGCGACCGGCCCCATCGGGTACGAGACGGCGGACCCCGTGACCGTCACGCACGAACTCAAGACCGTCGCGCTCCAGCAGGTGATGGCCGAGCACCGCTGGGACGCGCTCATCACCGGCATCCGCCGCGACGAAGACCCGACGCGCGCCAAGGAGCGTTACTTCAGCCCGCGCACGAAAGACTTCGAGTGGGACTATAAGGACCAGCCGCCGGAGTTCTGGAACCAGTTCACCACCTCCTGCGCCCCGGGCGAGCATGTCCGCGTGCAGGCGCTGCTCGACTGGTCGGAGCGCGATATTTGGCTCTATATCCAGCGCGAGGGCATCCCGATCCCGAAGATGTATTTCGCCCGCTCCGGCGCGGACGGCAAGCGGTACCGCTTCCGTTCGCTCGGCTGCTGGCCGATCTCCAGCCCCGTGGAGAGCGAGGCCGATACCGTGGACAAAATCATCGACGAACTCGCCTGCACCAAGACGAGCGAACGCGCCGGGCGTGCCCACGACCACCACGAACGCAACGCAATGCAGAAGCTCCGCGCCAAGGGGTTCATGTAATCCCCAGCCCAGCTTGGCCCGCCCCGCCCCTTCCCTGTTCACTGTCTCTTTTCCTCTTCCTCCATCACCATGCCCAGTTCGCTTCTTCCGGCGGCCAACCGCCAGACCCAACCGGCCCAGCCAACCCAATCGACCCAGCCGACTCCTGACAACGGCCAGTCCAGCCTTGCCGCCCCCCGCGCTTCGCAGCCGGGCGACGACAACGCGCAGTCCCGCCTCAAGATCGTTTTCGTCGGCCATGTCGATCACGGCAAATCGACTTTGATCGGGCGGATCTTCCACGACACGCATTCGCTCCCGGACGGCAAGGTGGAGCAGATCCGCAAGGCGTGCGCGGAGGAGGGGATGGAGTTCGAGTACGCGTTCCTGCTCGACGCGCTGCTGGAGGAGCAGGCGCAGAACATCACCATCGACACGACGCAAATCCAGTTCCGCACGGAAAAGCGCCCCTATGTCATCATCGACGCGCCGGGGCACAAGGAGTTCCTCAAGAACATGATTAGCGGCGCGGCAAGCGCGGACGCCGCCGTGCTCCTCATCGCCGCCAACGAAGGAGTGCGCGAACAGAGCCGCCGCCACGGTTATCTCCTAAGCCTGCTCGGCATCCGGCAGGTGGTGGTCGCCGTGAACAAGATGGACCTCGCGGGGTATTCCCGGGAGACGTTCGAGAAGCTCAAGGCCGAGTACACCGCCTTCCTCTCGCAGATCGGCCTGGAGGCGAAGCTCTTCATCCCGATCTCCGCCCGCAACGGCGACAACATCGCCACCCGCAACACCGCCCAGCTCGGCTGGTACGACGGCCCGACGGTGCTGGAGGCGCTCGACTGCTTCGAGCCGCCCCGGAGTGCCGGGGAACAGCCGTTGCGCTTCCCGATCCAGGACATTTACCGCTTTGACGAGCGCCGCATCCTGGCGGGTCGCCTGGAATCCGGCACGCTGCGCGTGGGCGACACGCTGGTTTTTTCACCGCATAACAAGACTGCGGTGGTGCACTCGATCGAGCGGTGGCACGCCGCGCCGCGCGACTTCGCCGTCGCGGGCGAGTCGATCGGCATCACGCTCAAGGAGCAGATTTTCGTGGAGCGCGGGCACATCGCCTCCCACGAGACGGAGACCCCGATCGAGAGCAACCGCTTCAAGGCGCGTCTCTTCTGGATGGGGCAGAACCCGCTGGAAAAAGGCCGCCGTTACAAGCTCAAGATCACCACCCAGGAGGCCGACGCGGAGCTGCTCTCCGTCGAGCGCGTCATCGACGCCTCCACGCTGGAGACCATCACGGATCGCGACTTCATCGCCCGCGACGATGTGGCCGAAGTGACGTTCCGGGCGCGCGGCGCACTCGTCATGGACAACCACGACCGCAACCCGGCGCTTGGCCGTTTCGTCATCATGGACGGCCACCATGTCGCCGGAGGCGGGATCATCTTTGGTGGCATCTACACCGACCGGAAGAAGATCAAGTCGAGCAACATTTTCTGGAGCGAAGGGGTGGTCACGGCGGAGCATCGCGAGTTCCGCAACGGGCACAAGGGCGCGGTTGTCTGGCTCACGGGCCTGAGCGGCGCGGGCAAATCCGCCATCGCCCACGAGCTGGAGCGCGAACTCTTTAACCGCTCCATGCAGGCGTACATCCTCGACGGCGATAACATCCGGCACGGCCTGAACTCCAACCTCGGCTTCACCCCCGAGGACCGCGTGGAAAACATCCGCCGCGTCGCCGAAGTGGCGCGCCTGATGGCCGACGCCGGGTTCGTGGTCATCACCGCCTTCATCGCCCCGTACCGGGCCGACCGCCGCCGCGCCCGCGAGATCGCCCTGGAGGGAGGGCGCGACTTCTACGTCATCCACGTCAAGGCCTCGCTGGAAACCTGCGAGAAGCGCGATCCCAAGCAGCTTTACAAAAAAGCGCGCGCCGGGGAAATCCGCGACTTCACCGGGATCGACGCGCCGTACGAAACGCCGCAAGACCCCGACCTGGTGGTGGACACCGAAGCGCAGACGCTGGGCGAGTCCGTCGCGCAAATTCTCGATTTCCTGCGGCCAAAGCTGCGCGTGGAAGTGCCGGAATCGTTCGATATTTAGTCCGGGAACGGAGGCAAGCCGCGTCGCGCGATGCGACGCTACGAATGCTCCGCCGTGAAGCGTTCGTAGCACTCGGGGCAGATGCCGTGGCTGAAATCGCTCCCCGTGTGCTCGTGGATGTAGTTCTCGATGCTCTGCCAGTAGTCGCTGTCGTTGCGGAT
>CAZYVL010000059.1:0-5442 GCA_964651005.1 uncultured Chthoniobacteraceae bacterium
ACATCACGCTCGCCCGCGCTCTGGAGCTTCAGGAGACGCGGCGGCCCGATCTCCAGCTCATCGTCATGTCCGCCACGCTCGACACCGGTGCGCTGGAACGCTACCTCGCCCCGTGCGAACTGCTCCGCTCCGAAGGGCGCACGCATCCGGTGGAAATCCGCTACCTCTCCCGCCCCGTCCGCCCGGAGCAAACGCCCGTCTGGGATCTCGCCGCCGAAGCGTTCGAAACGCTCGCCCCGCAGACCGAGGGCGATTTTCTCGTCTTCATGCCGGGCGCCTACGAAATCGGGCGCACCATCGCCGCGATCCGCCACACCCGGGCCGCCAGCGGATGCGTCGTCCTCCCGCTGCACGGCGAGCTTGCCCCGGCGGAGCAGGATGCCGCCGTCCTGCCGCATCCCAAGCGCAAGGTGATCGTCTCCACCAACGTCGCGGAAACCTCGCTGACCATCGACGGCGTGCGTATCGTCATTGACTCCGGGCTGGCCAAGATCGCGCGGTTCGATCCGCACCGTGGCCTCAACACGCTCCTGGCGGGGAAGATTTCGCGCGCCTCCGCCGACCAGCGCGCGGGCCGGGCCGGGCGGACCGCCCCCGGCATCGCCCTGCGGCTCTGGAGCGAGCGCGAGCACCTGGAGCGCCCCGCGCAGGAGCTCCCGGAGGTCAAACGGCTCGACCTCGCCGAAGTGCTCCTCATGCTCAAGGCGGCTGGCGTCGCCGACCCGGCCGCCTTCCGCTGGCTGGAGCCGCCCGATCCCCGCTCCCTGGAACGCGCGGAGGCGCTGCTGCGCGACCTCGGCGCGCTCGACTCCGGCACGGGCGCGCTCACCGACACGGGGCGGCGGATGCTCGCCTTCCCGCTGCACCCGCGCTACGCCAGAATGCTCCTCGCCGCGCGCGAGTACGGCTGCGTGCGCGAGGCCGTGCTGGCTGCCGCGCTCATGCAGGGGCGCGATCTCCTCCGTCGCGGCGGGGAACACGCCGAGGCACGGGAGCGCGCCCTTGAGAAAGAAGGGGATCGCGGAGAGGCGCACGCCTCGGACCTCCTCCTGCTCCTGCGCGCCTGGCGGCTCGCCAGCGAACAGCCGGAAGCCGCCCATTCCGCCGGGATCTCCCTCCGCGCCGCCCGCGAGGCCGGGCAGCTCGCCGGGCAGTTCCTGCGCATCGCCCGCGCGGAGCGGCTCCCGCTCAACGACACCCCCGCCGGGCCGGAAGCCGTGGCGAAATGCTTTTTGGCGGGGTTCCCGGATCACGTCGCCATCCGGCTCGACTCCGGGACGCTCCGCTGCGCTCTCGTGCACGGTCGGCGTGGCGTTCTCGCCCGCGAAAGCGCCGCCCGCCAGGCGCCGCTCCTTGTCATCGGGGAGGCGCGCGAGATCAGCGGCAGGGATGGCGTGCAGACCCTCTTCACCCTTGCCACCGCCATCCGCGAAGAGTGGCTGCGCGATCTCTTCCCGGAGGCGTTTTCGCAACACTTCGAGGTCTTCTATGACAAAACGCTGCGGCGCGTCATGGCCCGGCGCGAGACGCGCTTCCACGATCTCGTCCTCCACTCCGGCGTGACCGACAAGACCCCGCCCGGCGAAGCCGCCGCGCACCTCGCCCGCGAAGTCCTCGCGGGGAACTGCCCGCTTGCGCATTGGGATCACGCCGTGGAGCAGTGGATCGTCCGCCTCAACCGCCTGCGCGAGTGGATGCCGGAGATGGAGCTTCCCGCGCTGGCCCCCGGCGACCGCGCCGCGCTTATCGAGCAGATCTGCTACGGCGCGGCGACGTACAAGGAGATCAAGGAGCGCCCCGTCTGGCCGGTCGTGAAATCGTGGCTCAGCCCCACGCAGGAGGCGATGCTGGAAAAATACGCCCCCGAGCGGCTGGAGATGCCCAACGGGCGGAAATTCAAGATCGCCTATGACGAAAAAGGCCCGCCCACCATCGCCGTGCGCATCCAGGATCTCTACGGCGTGGAGCAGAGCCTCCCCATCGCCGCCGGGCGCGTCCCCGTCACCATCCAGGTGCTCGCTCCGAACCACCGCCCCATCCAGGTCACACAAAACCTCGCCACCTTCTGGCGCGAATCGTACCCGGGCATCAAGCAGGAGCTCCAGCGCAAGTACCCGAAGCACCTCTGGAAATAGGAGAAGGAAAGGAGCTACCGCGCCTCCGTCGATCCCGCCCCGAGCAGCCGCACCCGTGTATCGCGGAACGGCAGCCGGATCGTCAGCGTCAGGCCGACTCCCTCCGTGCTCACGAGGTCGATCTCCCCCCCGTGCGCGCGGACGATCCGGCGGACGATGAGCAGCCCCAGCCCGGAGCCTTGCGCCTTCGTCGTGAAGTACGGCTGGAAGAGATGCCCCATGTTGTCCGCCGAGACGCCGCCCCCCGTGTCCGCGAAGCGGATCGAAACGAACGTCTCGTCCATGTCGGTGCGGATGCGGAGAATGCCGCCGCCTTTCATCGCCTGGAAAGCGTTCTTGATGACATTGTAGAACGCCTGCTTGAGCTGGTTGCGGTCCACCTCCAGCAGCGGCAGATCCGAGCGCAGCTCCTGCTCCACGATCGTGTTGCGGTCGGCGATCTCCGCTTCGAGAAAATGAACCGACTCCCGTACGATCTGGTTGATGTCCTCCGGGCGCGTCTCCAGCGGCGTCGGGCGGATCGCGCGCAGGAACTGGTTGATGATCGAGTCGAGCCGCGTGATCTCCTCCTTCGCCACGCTCACGGACTCCTGCAACGGCTTGCGCGTCTCCTCGGGCAGCTTGCGCAGCCGCCGCTCCAGGAGTTGCAGGTGGATATGGAGCGAGTTGAGCGGATTGCCGATCTCATGCGCCACCCCGGCGGCCAGCAGCGTCAGCGCGGAGAGCCGCTCCGACTCCAGGGTTTGTTCGGCGGAACGCCGGGTTTCGGTAATATCGCGTAAGATCATCGCGTAGCCGATCACCGCGCTCCCCGTTGCCTCTTCCCGCTTGCGCTTCCCCCCCTCCGGTTCTCCCGGGAGCGGCACGACATAGAAATTGAGAATGCGGTTGTCGGGGTAGAACACCTCCATGTCCCGGCTGACGATCTTCTCCGCGCCGCCCGCCACTTCGTCCCAGTCGAGCCCGCGCAGCCGCTCGGAGATCAGCCGCCCGAGGCAATCCTCCCGCGCGAAGCCGAAGAGGCGGCAGGCCGCCTGGTTCACGTAGTTGATCCGGCCATCCGGGCCGATCACGATCACCCCCTCCTGGATCGCGTCGAAGATCGTCTCCAGGAACCCCTTCTCCCGCGCCAGCCGCGTCAGGTAGGTCTGGACATCCTCCGGGCCGACGCGCCCGATGCGTTCGATGAGCTTGTCGAGAAAACCGGGTTTCATGGCTGAACACTCCAGCGCCCGGGGCCGTTCGCGGCGAGCATCCAGAGACAGGCGAGCAGCGGCAGCCCGGCAATGACGGTCTGCACCGGGTCGCCGATGGCCCCGTGCGCGATCGCCAGCGCCCAGAGGCCGACCACGGCCACCATCTGCGTGATGGCGAGCGGCCGGGTCCAGAGGCCGATCAACACGCAAAGCCCCAGCAGCGTTTCGCCCACGCCGAGCAGCGTCAGCAGCATCGGCGCGTGTGCGGAGCCTGCCGTCGCGGCAACCATTTTGAGGTGCCGGGAATCGCGGAGCAGCAGGTTGACAACCAGCCCCTGGTAGAACCAGACGGTGGCGACAGCGAGGCGGAGCAGCAGGGTCGATTTCATGGGGAGCGCGCGTTCCGGGAGCGGTTCCATAAGTGAGCAGGATGCCACGCCTGCTTCGAGCCAAAAAATACCCCCGCCCCCCGTCCTCTTTCCCGTGGAAAAGGATGCGACTCCAGGCGGCAACCGTGGTTAAACTCCTTGCCGCACGAAAGCGGCCCCTTAAAGCAGCCCGTTCCAACCAGGCCAAAACGACGACGACAAAGACAACGACCATGCAAACCTCCGCTCTCTCTTTCACCAAAGCAGCCCTCGCGCTCCTCTTCGCGTTCTCTTCCCCGGCCCTCTTCGCGGGGGAAGCGGCAGCGGCCAAGGTGCTCCCCGTCCCGACAACCTGCGTCGTCAACGGCGACGACTTTGCCGAGCATGACAACCCGCCCAAACAGGTCACCTACGAGGGGAAAACCATGACCGTTTGCTGCCGCAAATGCGTTCGCAAGTTCGAGAAAAATCCGGCGAAGTATACGAAGCTTTACCTGGAAGCCGTGGCAAAAGAGGCCGCCGCGAAAAAGGCGCAAGGCACGAAGTAACGAGAGCGGCAGGCGCGGCGAGGGGGGAGGAAAGGGGGGAGGGGGAAGCCCCCCGGGAAAAATCAGGCTTATTTGGGCTTGTATTGCGCAGGCGGTTTTGTCAAAAGAGAGAACGCTTTTGGCGCTTTTTGAGAATGCAGCTTTCGTGCCAGTCGTTCCATCCCCGTCGCCGCCTCCATTGTCGCAATCGCGAGGCCCGTGGCGCCCGTTTTTCCGCGAAGGGCCTTCTTTGCTCTCTCCGCCTTCCGGCTTCGAGCGCCCTTTTTGCCCTTTTCACCCTTTGCGCGCCCTCTCTCTCCCCCGCCACGGATCTGCCCGGCCTCGGAGAAAGCCCGAAAGCGGATACCAGGTTTTTCTCGCTGCCGCTTCGGCTAACGGATGACGCAGATGACGCGGCAGATGCAGCGGACGCGCATCACGCCGAGTCGCATTGGCCCGGCCCGCTCTCCTACCCGAAAGAGACGGCGGGGACAGCGCTTTTCCCGAAGCTGGTTGGCGACGACGTAAAGCTCGAAGAGCCGGAGTTCCGCAAAATCCCGGAGCCGTCCACCTTCGGCGCCTTTGTCGTCGGGATCGGGATGCTTTGCGGCCTCAATTTCTGGCGTCGCAACCGGGTCTTGCACTCCTAGAGCCTTACCGAAAAGGCTCTGAGCAAAACGGAAGAGCGACGCAGGGGGAGGGAACCGGAGCCGGTTCACCCCTCTCCTTCGGCAAAACGCTCCAGCCGCCGGGCGGAAACCGGCTGCGGAGTGCCAAGCTCCTGGGCAAAGAGCGAAACGCGGAACTCCTCGAGCATCCATCGGAACGCCTCGCGCCGCTCCGGCGGGAGGGAGCTTTGCCACGGGAGAAACGGGGCGAGTTGCCGCGCTTTTTCCGCATCCTTGGCGGGGTTGAGCCGCGCCCGTTCGGCGCGCAGCCGCACCGCCTTCAGATAACGCGGGAGATGCGGCAGCCGGTCGAACGGTGTGGAGGCAAGGAAATCGCCGGGAACAAGCCGTTCAAGATCTCCCTCCAGCCCCGGATACGGGTTCGGAACCGCCCGGGCGGCGTCGCGCAGCGCGAGGATTTCCGCCGCAAGCGGGCCGATCCGGCGCGCCAGCGACGGCAAGCCACGGCGGGCCTCCTCGCATAACGCGTGGAAACGCGCCTGCGTAAGCGGAAACACCGGGTCGAGCCGCAAAAGTGCTTCCGCCGC
>CAZYVL010000059.1:5542-15867 GCA_964651005.1 uncultured Chthoniobacteraceae bacterium
CGGTCGAAAAGATCGCCCAGGTTCGCAATCGCCTTCGCCTTCGCCTGCCCGCCGGAGGCTCCCGGCCCGGACAACACGGCGGGGCGGTGCTTCGCCTCCTGCTCCACCTCCCGCGTGAACCGGGCCAGATCTGCCTCCAGCACCCGTTCCGCCAAACGGCGCACCCCCGCCAGGCTCGCGGCGGCGGCCTCGTCGCGGTTGCGGAAAAGCCTCAAATCGACGCCATCCGCCCCCCGGGCAAACAGCCCCGGGAAGGCGAGCAGCGGCGCGCCGCCGATCTCCTCCACCGGGATCGACTCCGGCAGATCGCCAAAACTCCAGCTTGTCACTTCCCGTTCTTCCCAGCGGCGGGCGGCCCGCCCCCAGGCGGAAGATTGCTTCCCGAGCTTTTCTGCGCAGGCGCGCACGGCGGCGAGATCGCGCCCCGCTGCCACCGCCTTGTCGCGGCGGTCCACCACCTCCACGCGCGGGTGAAGATGCCCCGGCAGCGCGGGCCAGTCGCCCGGCGGCACGGCAACCCGCCAGCGCGCCTGGACAAAACGGGAGAGTGCCTCGAAAAACTCGCCCTCGCCGGGATCGAACTCGCGCGCGACTTCGGCGATCTTCGGCTCCAGGGGAACGAGCGCCTTGCGATGCACCTTCGCCAGCCCCCGCAGCAGCGCGCCTGCCTTTTCCTCGCGCAGACCGGGGATGATCCAGTGGAGCCGCCCCGTGGTCAGGCTCTCCGCCAGCGGCAGCGGCACCCGCAGCGTCACGCCGTCGGTTTCCTCGCCCGGGGCATAGGCGTAGCGGAGGGGGATCACCGTATTACCCAGCGGCGCGGCATCGGGGAAGGCTTCGTGCCCGGCCACCGCGTGCTCCTCCAGAAAATCAGCCTCGGCGGCGCACAGGAAATCGGGTTCGCCGCCGATGCGGGAGCGGACCAGTCGATCGAGATCGTGCAGGCTGGAAACCCCGGTGATCCGCCCCGCGTAAAAGCGGTAAAACGCCTCGTCAAGCTCGTGCAGACGAGGGCTGCGCACCTTCGCCAGCGTTCGCTCCAGCCGTTCGCGCATGCGCGCATTTTCGGTGAAAAAGCGGTGCGGGATATGCGGCGGCGGCGCGTCGTCCTCTCCCCTCTCTCCACCGGGGAGAAGCGCGCCCCGGATGAAAAGCTCCGTCGCCTCGGCGGGGTTCACGCGCCCGTGGTCGATCTGCCGCCGGAGCACCTCCAGCCCGTGCACGAACACCCGTTCCCACACCAGCACCCGCCCTGCGCGCGGGCTCCATTGCGGATGCGCATGGCGCAACCGGCAGAGGTGCGCGCCGATTTCGGCCACCCACTGCGGATCGATCCGCGCCACCATCCGGGCGAAAAGCTGCGAAGTCTGCACGATCTCCCCCGCCACGATCCACTCCGGCTGCCGTGGCGCCTTCGCCTTCACTTTCCCGCCCCGCCCCGTCCTCTCGAAAAGCCCCGAACCGGGAAAGATCATCGCCTTCCGGCTCCCCGCCGCCTTGTAAACATTCCGCTCCTCGCGCTGGGCAATCTGGCCGAGCAGCCCCGCCAGCACCGCCCGATGCACCGCCCGGTAAAGTCGCTCCCCCTCTTCGCTGTTCGCGGCATTCTCTTTCCGCCCCTGGCGTTGGCGTTGGTGTCCATTGCGTTCCCCGCGTGGTTCAAGCGCCTCAAGCGCCAAAAGGGCATCCTTAAGCTGCCGGTAGAGATCCCGCCACTCCCGCATCCGCGTCAGCGAAAGAAAGTGCGCCTTGCAAAAACGGCGCAAAGCATTGCGGCTGGCGCGTACCGGCCCGCCCTCCGGCGGCGGTGCCGCGTTCCAGAGATTCAGGAGTGTGAGAAAATCCGACTCTGGATGCGCAAACGCCTTGTGCGCCGCCGCGGCGGCAGCGGCTTCCTGCGGCTCCCGGGGCCGCTCGCGGGGATCGGGCACGCTCAAGCCCGCCGCGATAACCAGCACCTCCGGGAGCACCCCCTCCGCGCGCGCCTGGAGCAGCATCCGCCCCAGCGTCGGGTCCACGGGGAGCCGCGCCAGCTCCCGCCCGAGCGGAGTCAACGCGCGCCCCCCGTCCGCCTCCGCCGCCAGCGCACCGAGTTCCTCCAGCATCGTGTACCCCGCGCGGATCGCCTGCGCGGGCGGCGGGTTCAGAAACGGAAAGCTCTCCACCTCGCCGAGCCGGAACGCCTTCATCCGCAGGATGACCTCCGCGAGATTGGCGCGCTGGATCTCCGGCTGGGTGAACCGGGGCCGCTTTTCGAAATCCTCCTCCCCGTAAAGACGGATGCAAAGCCCCTCGCGCACCCGCCCCGCGCGGCCTGCCCGCTGGGCGGCGCTGCTCTGGGAGATCGGCTCCACCGGCAGGCGGCGCGTCCGCGTGCGCGGGCTGTAGCGGCTGATGCGCGCCAGCCCCGTGTCGATCACCGTCGCGATGCGCGGGAGAGTCAGCGAGGTTTCCGCGACGTTGGTGGCGACAATTACACGCCGCCGCCCCTCCGGTGCGAAAAGGCGCTGCTGCTCGCCTGCGGGCATCCGGCCAAAAAGCCCGAGCACCTCCACCCCCGGGCCGACGCTCGCCTCCAGCAGCTCCCGCGTCTCGCGGATGTCGCGTTCCGTCGGCATGAAGACCAGCACATCGCCGTCCGCCGTCTCCGCAAGCGCCGCCGCCGCCGCGCGCGCCGCCGCCTCCACGTACCCGCCGTCCTCCTCTCCCTCCGCCTGCGGCGGCGCGTAACGGATCGCGACCGGAAAGAGCCGCCCGGAAACCTCGATCACCGGCGCGCCGTCGAACGCCTGCGAGAACGCCTCCGTATCAATCGTCGCGGAGGTGATGAGCAGCTTGAGATCCGCCCGCCGCGCGAGCAGCCCCCGCAGCGCGCCGAGCAGGAAGTCGATGTTCAGCGACCGCTCGTGCGCTTCGTCGAGGATCAACGCCGAGTAGGCGCGCAGAAGCGGATCGGACTGCATTTCGGCCAGCAGGATGCCGTCCGTCATGAACTTCACGCGCGTCTCGCGGCTCGTGTCGTCGCCAAAGCGCACCTTGCAGCCGACCTCCCGCCCCCAGACGCAGCCAAGCGGCGCGAGTTCTTCCGCCACCCGGCGCGAAACGCTCATCGCCGCCACGCGGCGCGGTTGCGTGCAGCCGATGCGGCCCCGGCGGGCAAGCCCCGCCTCCAGGCAGAGCTTCGGGAGCTGCGTCGTCTTGCCCGATCCGGTCTCCCCGGCAACGATCACCACCTGATGCGCACGCAGCGCCGCAAGGATCTCCTCTCGCCGCGCGCAGACGGGGAGATCAGGCGGGTAGGGGATCACGCCAGGAGCGAGGTTGGCAAAATCGGTGTTATCGGCTTGGGCAGGCAAGCCCGCATCGTATACCGGGAAGAGGGCGCGGGAAACCCGTAAACGCAAACCGGCAAAGGCTTCCGAAAGGGGAGGTAGTAACCAATATCATGAAAGCTATCATTTCGGGATCGCGGCTGGCAGCTTCGTCGCTGGCCCTTCTTTTTTTCGCCGCCGTGCCGGGCGAGGCCGGGCTGTTCAAGGCCAAACCCGCACCGGAGTCCCCCTTCATCGAGCACCCCCGGCAGCTCGCGCCGCATCCCCGGCGCGTCCCCTTTAACCGGTATTGGCGCAACCCCTCCGCGCAGGCATGGGCCAGGGTGAACGGCTTTAACCGCATCGCCATCGCCCCCGTCGATGTGCAGCACCTCCGCTCCCGGAGCGACCTCTTCGCCCCCCGCGCGGGGAGGCAGGAGCGGCGGCCCGTGGACGGGATCGCCCAATACATGCGCACGCGCTTCGAGCAGCAGTTCGCCCGGGGCGGCGTCTACCACGTCGTCCCCAACTCCGGGCCGAAAACGCTGGTGCTGGAGCTGGCGCTCGTCGAGCTGAACCCGAGCAACGTGGCGGGCAACACGCTGAGAACCGGCGCGCAGGCGCTCCTCCCCGGCGTCGGTTTTCTCGGCTCGACCCTCACGCGCGGGCGGATCGCCATCGAAGGAAAACTGCGCAACGCGCAAACCGGCGAACTCCTGATGCAGTTCACCGACGCCACCCAGGACAAAACCTCGCTCCTCTCGCTGCGCGACTTCTCGCCGTATGCGCACGACCGCGAGGCGATCAACGACTGGGCGAAACAGGTCGAGCAGCTCTCGCGCACCCCGCGCACCCAGCGGATCCACGGCTCCTCGCGCGTCACACTCAACCCGTTCTGAACGCCGAAGCCGGAGCGGAGCCTGGAGCGGGCCTGGAACGGACCGCCCCTCACTCCGGCGAACCCGACCAGAACGCCCCGAACGCCCGCGACCAGTCGCGGTCTTCCACGCCGCGCCGCGCGTTCTCCCCGAGCGCCCGGCGCAGCGCCGCGTCGTCGATGAGCCGCCGGATGGCCGCCGTGAAATCGCCGGTGTCGAGGCTCCGCGTCACGAGACCGTTCACCTCGTGGCGCACCAGATCCTTCGGGCCACCCGCGTCGGAGACGATCGTCGGCAGGCCGGAAGCGTGCGCCTCGATCACGACGTTGCCAAACGTGTCCGTGGTGCTCGGGAAAAGGAAGAGATCGGCCGAGGCGTACGCGGCGGCGAGTTCCGCCCCGGAGAGCGCCCCGGTGAAGCACGCCTGCGGCAGCAACGCCCGGAGTTCCTCCAGGTACGGCCCGTCGCCGACAAACGCCACCCGCGCCGCCCCGGGCGGCAGCGCGCGGCAGGCGGTCACGATGAGATCGAGGTTTTTTTCCCGGGAAATCCGCCCGACATAGAGCAGCACCGGCTCCCCATTTCCGCCGTTCCAGCCGCCCCATCGGGACCAGAAGGCGGGGTCGCGCCGGGCGGGGTGGAAAAGCTCCACATCAAGGCCGCGCGGCAAGATCGCGATCTTCTCCGGCGCGATCCCCCGCTGGACCCAGCAGTCGCGGTAATCGCCCGAGTTCACGTAGAGAAGATCGAGCTGCGAATAAAACGCGTGCATGAACTTCCACGTCAACGTCTCCAGAAAGCTGTCATCAGTGAGGATGCGGACGTACTGGGGGAAATCAGTGTGATAAATCCCCACGGTACGCAGGCCGAGCAGCTTCCCGGCGAGCAGCGCCGTCAGGCCGACCGGGCCGGGGGTGCTGATGATGAGCTCCGTGAACTTCTCCCGCTCGATGTAGTCGATCATCTCCAGGATCGGCGGGAAACTCAGCTTCTGAAGCTCATACTCCGGCAGCTCAAACTCGCCCACCGGCGTGAAGTTCTTCACCGGGATGCCCGACGCCTTCGCATCCGCGCGGCAGGTGACGACCACCAGATCCGCCCCGGCCTCCGCCCCGGCTGCCGTCATCTTGCGGATCGTCGTGGCGACCCCGTTGAGGTCTTCGAGCGTGTCGGTGAACCAGGCGCGCTTGCGGTTGCGCAGCGGCGCGGGGATCTCCCCGGCGATCCGCCCGCACGCCTCGCGCAGCCACTCGCGGGGGAGGGCCTGCGCCCGGAAGGCGTACACATACGGGCTTACCCCGAGGAGGAGCGGCATGAGGATGCCGACATCCTGCAACGCCTGCACCAGATTGCCGCTGGAGAGCTGCTGGACGCACCGGCTGAAAAACCGGAACCCGATCTGGTTGACGAAGAGCGCGGCAAACCGGAACGCCCGCCGCTCCGGTTCCACATCGTCCTTGATCCCCCCGCTCCCGCCGACCTCCCGGGCGATCATCCGCTTGAAATCCGCATCGGAGAGCGCGGCGGAAAGCCGCTTCCAGAGCGAAGCGTGCGCCGGTTTCGCCAGCTCGAAAATCTTTCCCGAGACGATCCCCTGCGCCACCATCTCGATCTTCTCCGCAAGGGAGAACTCCGTCGGGTCGCGCCCCTCCATAAATCGGGAGAACATCTTGTGGATCAACCCGTTATCGCCTTTACTCCTGTCGTTACGGAAAAACTTCTCCCCCGCGAAACCGTAAAGGGTATTATACAGCCCGTGGGAAAGAATCAGCGGCGTACCGCCTCGTCCCACCGTTTCGCATTCGCCCCGGGCTACCCGCTCCAGAAACTCCGAGACCGTCTTGCAAGAGGCCGTCCGTGTAGATGCCGCGCCGGGGTAAAACCCGCCGTGGTCGTCCGAACCTCCGGTGAAGATCTTGATCCACGCCTTTTCATGCGTCGGCATAATGCCGTGAATATCAGCAAGTTGCGCGATTTTTTCCTCGTTTAACTTTGAAAGAAGAAACCGCGCCGTTTCGCTGAGGCCGCCATGCCGGAGCCCATTAAGCCCCTCGAAATGCCGAAAGAGCAGGATCAGCCGTTCGAGGTGCGAGGCGCCAAACCGCTTGTCGAGCCGGTAGAGCGGGTGGGCAACCGCGTGGACGATGCCCTCCCCGGCGAGATACCGCTGGAGATCGTAAAGGTTCTCGCGCAGCGCCTGGATCTCCCGGTGCTGGGCCTCGGTGATGTTCCACGCGAGCAGATCGACCCGGCAGCGGTCCTCGGGGAAGTACGCGGAGATCTGCTCGCTGAGAAACACCCCCGGCCTCCCGGCGATCTCCAGGCAGCCGTCGATCCGGTCGTGGTCGGTCAGGGTGACGAAATCCATCCCCGCCTCCCGGAGCCGTTCGTAGAGCGCGTCGGGCTCCGAGGCGCTGTCGGGGAAATCGAGCCGCCGCATCACCCACTCAGCGGAGCGGTCGCTGTAGCGCGAATGAAGATGGAGGTCAGCTTTGGAGAACATGCGCATCGGGTCGGCTCGATTCAATCCATTGCTGATAGGTAAGCGGAGTCCGGTCGGCAAGCGCGCGTTGGATGAGCGTCTCGATCTGTCGCCAGAGCGCGCGGTGTTCGAGATCGACGGGGTGAATGCCGATCCGCAGCAGCGGCGCGGCGCGCAGCCTGCGGAAGAGCGAGGCGTTCCAGACGCGGCTCATCCCGCGCCGCCAGAAACTGCGCACGCTCCAGACGAGCGACTGCGAGGCAAACGCGCGCCCCTGCACGAAGTCGGTCACGCCGCCCAGGCGCGTCGTGTAGTCGAACCCGAGCTTGCGCAGCGCCGCCTCCGCCCCCTCGCTCAGCAGCCACGCCGGAGCGATGAACCCGGCCGGGTCGAGCCCCAGCTTGCGGAACTCATCCCGCGCCTGGCTGACCACGCGCAGCGCGTCGGCCCCGGCCATGTCGAAAAACTCCCCCTCCTCAGCCGTGTAGCAGCGGGTGATCCACCGGACGCGGACCGACTCGCGCGGCTTGCGCGCCCGCCGGTGGAAGTAGCCGTGGATCACCGGCTCGTCGCCCGCCTCGGCGCGTTCCCGCAGCCAGGCGCAAAATGCCGGGTCATCGAGAAAATGACCGCGCCGGTGGTGATCGGGCACGACCAGGAGCGAGCACGGCCCCGCGCCGAGCGCGGCGAACCGCTCCAGAATACGCACGGTGGCCGCGTGCGTGAGCGGCGAGACATCGTGAATGGAAAGCACCAGCGCGCGCGGCGGGCGGGGGAGGGCGGCAGCAGCGGCGGCGGACGAAGCGGGGGAATCGGCGATCATCGGAAGACGGCAACAGGGGCAGGGGAGGCTCTCCGGCGGGCCGCGGCCACCCTGGCCGCCGCCGTGAGGGTCAACAAAGCGCAGAGCTGGGAGAAAAGCTCGCCCCACCGGGTGTAGAACGTCACCCGCGCGGAGGCGGGGGGAACCTGGATCGTCTCCGTAAGCACCCCCTCCGCGAACGGATCGTCGAACCGGCTGGTGATCCGCCCGAACGGGTCGATGAACGCGCTCACGCCCGTATTGGCGGCGCGCACGAGCGGGCGGCGGTTCTCCACGGAGCGGAAGACCGCATTGGCAAGATGCTGGCGCGAGGCGGCGCTTTGCAGGAACCAGCCGTCATTGGTCACGTTGACAAGGAGCTGCGCCCCGCCGAGCACAAACTGGCGCGCCAGATCGCCCAGCGTATCCTCAAAGCAGATCAGCGCGCCGACGTTCATCTCCGGCTTGCCAAGCCGGAAAACCACCGGGTGCCTGCCCGGCGTGTAGTCCGAGGGGACCAGATCGCCCACGATCCAGGCGAAAAGCGGAAACGACTCCCGGAGGGGGATATACTCGCCGAAGGGGACCAGGTGCATCTTCCGGTAGATCTGGATCGACTCGCCCCCTTTCGTCAGGAGCGCGGCCACGTTGTAGTCGCGCATCTCCGCGTCCCGATCGACCGTCCCGAGGAGGAAATTGACCTCCCCGCGCCCGGCGAACTGGTGGACAAAAGTGTAGTTCGTCTGGTCCGCGAACATCCCCCGCACCGTGGCCGCCTCCGGCCAGATCAGCAGTTGCGGGTGCCAGGCCAGGGCCGATTCCGTCAGGAACGTGAGCCGTTTGAAAACCGCCTGCTCGAAGGCGAGGTCGAGCTTCTGGTCCTGCGGGATGTTCGGCTGCACCGCCGCCACGCGCAGCGGCACCGTTTCCGCGCGCGCCGGGCGCAGGAGCGTGCGCACGCCGAAGAGAAACACCCCCGCGATGAGCGCCATGTTCACGCTGAAATCCCAGTGCGGGCGAACCTTCCGGAAGCGAATCTCCGCCAGAAAACGCCGCGCCGTGATCACCGCGATCAGGTTCGTCAACGCGATCAGAAAGGAAAGCCCGCCCACCCCGGTGAACTCGGCGATCTGGATGAAAACAAGGTTCCCGTGCAACGCCGTGCCGAGATTGTCCCAGCCAAACCCGCTGAAAAGCCATCCGCGCACCCACTCCAGAGCCGTCCAGGCCGCCGCCCCGGAGATCGCCAGGCGCAGATTGCGCCCCGAGCGGGTGAAGTCGCCCGCGCCGCCCGTCATCGCCGCCAGGAACCCGGCCCACACCGCCGGATAAAGTCCAAGGTAAAAAGCGAGCACGAACCAGCCGACGCCGGTTACGGTCGTCAGCCAGTAAAAAACGCTCCAGAAATAAACCAGCCCGGCCGTGTACCCGAGCAAGCCCGCCCGCCAGACCGCCCCGGAGGGTCGCCGGAACCAACGCCGCCGCCGCTTCGGCTCCTCCGGTATCGCTGCCGCCGCCGCAGCCGCAGACTGCCCCGGCTCATGGCCAAACCAGATCGCGGCGATGAGCGGAGTCAGCGCGAACCAGCAAAGCCACGCCTGGTCCCACGGGGGAAGGCAGAGCGTCATCAGGACGCCGATCACGGGAGCGGCCAGCCAGGGCCAGGCGCGCGACATCGGCTGCGACATCGGCTTATTGACGGCGGACCCTCCGGGTGGGCGGCTCCTTGGCGCGCGGGTCGAGCGCCTCGCGCAGATCCTTGGCGTAACCGGGGTTGGTGAAAAACGTCGCCCGGTCGATGTCTTCAACCCGGGAGAGATCGCGGCTGGCGCAGACGTAGCCGACGGCGATCAGTGTCTGGAGAATCTCGAAAAGCTCGGCATCCCCCATCCCGGCGAGGCGCGACTTCAGATCGCGCCCCATCATCGGCGCACCCCCGAAGCCGAGGGTGCGGAGGACGCTCGTTTCCCCGCCGTCGAGATTGATGTTGCTCATGGTGCCGGAAGCAGGCCGCCCCGGAACGGCAGCGGCCACCCCCAAGGTATGCGCCAAGTTGCGCCGCGCTGCAAGCAGTCCGACACCCCCGGCCCATTTCGGTACGAGAACCAATTCGCCGCACCACGTCACGCCGGGCGCAGAGTCATCACTGGGCAGAGCGAAGCATCAACCGCCCCGTTGCGAAAACGAGCAAACAAGCCAACCTTGCCGAAAAGAGGCTTTCCGCGTCTAATCTCCAATGATTTGAGCGCCAAGAAAAGAACAACCCCACGCATCCTCTGGAGCCTGCTCCTCGGGGACAGCGCCTTCGCGTCGATGCCTAGCCAAAGCAGGAGAAGAGGTCGAAGCAACAACCGGAGAAACGGCTCTGGCAACCTCATCAAAATCAACCCACTGGGAAAAATTGGAACTCCATGAAAACCACGCCACTTCCAGTTTGGATCATTAGATTTATCTTTTTTGCGATTTCCGCCTGGATGGGCGCCTATTGGATCAAATATAGCCAATCCAGAATCGGGACGCTTGTTTTTCTTGGCGGCGCTTTGATTCTCGCCTTCGTCGGGTTTTGCTCATTCATAAAATGTAAACTTTCGCTCTGGCTTATTTCAGCGATGATCATCATTCTCCCCTCGACCTGGTTTTTGGCAATGGATATATTGATTTTCCACAGATCAAACTCAATTATCGATATGTTGTTTGAAATATGCCTTGGACTGATTGTTCCATTTATGATTTCATATGGAATGTTATCGAATTTCGAAATAAGAGAATACTATCATTTCAAAAAGATCAGCGAATAGACCCATTCAGCATTACGGGGTCAACGCTGGTTGCGGGGTCATGGTTGCGGGGTC
>CAZYVL010000060.1:0-1576 GCA_964651005.1 uncultured Chthoniobacteraceae bacterium
CAAGCTCTCCTCCTTTTCCACACCCGAGGGGCGGACCTTTAACATTTATTCGGTCAACGGCAGGCCGATGAAGCTCCTGGAGAAAGGCAAAACGCTCCTTGAAGTGGACGGCGACCCCACAACGGGGATTCTTAACGGCCTGAGCTTCGGGGGCCACCGCGTGAAAATCGAGATGGCGGACAAGCCCAACGTGCGGGTGATTGGCGGAGCCAACACGCTTGGCGTGCCTGAAATCGCCTTGCATGAAGCGAGCTTCCCGGATGGGAAGCAAACGACGTACGACTTCGGCGTGGATGACGAGCAACGGCCTACGCTGAAAATCTCTGGTAAGGCAAACCGATCGTTTACATGGGATCCTTCCACCGGAAGGCTGATCGAGGATGGGAAGTAGAGCTACGACATCAAGCCCAACAGCGCCGACCGCTGGGCGAATGCTCAAATTGGAAGAGTAGACGCCAAAAACCGACGTGAATTTTGGTTTTTGGATAAAGCGACTGGCCGGGAGATTGAAACGAACGAAAAGGGGATTACCAAGACCACCTATCGGTTCATAACGGGCGATCTACGTGGGATGGTCAGAAAAGTAACCGAGACCAAGGAGAGGCAAACAAGCGTAGTAAAGCGCTATATCTACGATGAGCAAGGAAGGCGAATACGGTATATCGATAAACTTGGAGTCGTTACGATCTGGAATTACATAGGAGAGAGATCCAAACCAACGGTAAACTACGCTTTGGACGATGATCCCGCATTGGTTGCAAGGCGAAATGCAGAGGAGAAAAAACTGTTGGATGCGATTGCAATAGCGAACGATCCCGAAAAAAAGGAATGGGGAAAGTTTAAACTGGCAATGCTATACAGGCAGTTAAAGGACGAGTCAAAAATGAACGCTGTTGCTGACCAGATACATATGGAACCGATGAGGTATTTCACCCGAAACCACATCGTTATATATTGCAGTAAAACGCCACAGGAAAAGCTCGAGGGATTTCAGCGTTTACTGCTGGACTATCCGGAGCGTGCAGAATCCATTTTGGAAAATATCGAAAGGGCCAAGAGGCATATAGAAAAACGTAACTTCGAAAACAATGGAAAATAAAACAGGATCAATGAATATTCGGATATTGTTACATCGGATTTTTGCTATTGCTGTCGTATTATTGGGACTCGGGAGTGCAAATTCTTTCGCTGTAAATGAGATAGAATTAAAAATATCCGAACCACAAGGAGTTTTTGAAAAAAATTCAAAAAGTTATCTGCTTGTGGGTGGAACATCAGTGGATCTGAATTTTGATTGCACGGTAACGGAAGGACCTGATGAGGATCTTTACTACGAGTGGAATTGCGATGATGGAGACCCGTCTGAAAGCATGTCTGAGCTGGACGAAAGCGAATTCACTACCAAAGTCAGCCTTACTGGAAGCTCAACATTGACAGCGAGCGTTTCTGTCGAAACGATAGTAGAGCCGCAAAAAGGCATCGCGGAGTGTCACCTTTCAGGCTCGAATTCTGTCATTGTTCTGCCCGTTCAGATACTGGATAAGGACAAAAAAGTAATCACGGAGCTGAAGGTTGC
>CAZYVL010000060.1:1676-3259 GCA_964651005.1 uncultured Chthoniobacteraceae bacterium
GCAGGTCGCATATATAAAAAGTAAGACAAAAGAGCGATTTGCCCAGTGCGGAATCAAGATCGAGATGTCCGGGGCGACTGGCGCAGATGTTGGGTGGGTTGCATACCTCTCAGATCCTCCAACATGGGATGGCCCTGGAACAACAATGTACTTTTCCCCACCATGCCGCGACTTTTTCTTTGATCCGTCAATGCCTGTTGCGTCCGATGAGATTCCGGTTTATGCAGTTGGGGGCATTGGTACTAGCAATGGAGATCCCCTGGGCCTAACGACTGTTCCAGTCGTAATGAGCCAGGCTGATATTGCCGTTGGATTGGGAAACAGAGTCTTGCTGGGGCGCGAATGGGACCGCTTTACCGTTGCCCATGAACTCCTTCATGTGTTGCTGAACGCGCATCATGCCACCGGAGGCGCTTACGCAACGGAATCTGGAGATTCAACGATGCTTTGGAGTGCAACGACGCATGCCGGAGTCATCACGGATACCAAGCGTATATCAGTCAGGCAGGCAGATGCAATCATGAATACAACCACATTTCCCCAATGACTTTTCAAACTAAATCAATTATTGGCTGCATTTTAGCAGGGTTGCTGCTTTTGATACCAGGACACTCCGCTCCGATTACCGAGGATTATATTTTGGAGAACATTGCAAGTGAGGGTGGAGATATTGCCATTATCAAGGAAATTAATGCCATGCCTGTGAAGGAACGAGAATATGCGGTCCGTTTAGCGTTAACCCTTATGGACAAGCTATACAAGGAGCGCAACTCCAGGGCTTGTCACCCGAAACTGAATCGTCTCGTGCCGATCTTTCCGAGTCTGGGATTGCCAAATGAGGTTGCCACCCATTTGGCGCCGATGATTGATTGCGAAGATCCTGAAATCCAATCAAACGCATTTCGGGCTCTTGCCAGGTTGGATCATGATGCCGGAGTCCATATTGTTGTGGCTCGAATGGAACATCTGTTTTCGAAATTTCCAAATAGTCTTAATGCTTTTTCTTCTAAAGAAGAGGCAAACGCTCAATTATTTCTCAATGGTTTGGAAGGTTTGCTTGAGGCGCGGTCGGGTGAAAAACGAGCACTGGGATTGAAGTTTGTGAAAAGGCTGAAGCAAAAATACGCCGGAGGCCCGGGCGGAAAGGAATTTATTGCCCAGTTCAATAGAGAGTTTGAACGGTTTGGAATTTCATCTGATTCGGTTTCAGTTAAAGAGAATGCCCCAAAGGCGGAACCGAGAACACCCGAGGCTCTTCCAAAAGATCCCCAAAAAGCTGGGGAACTGATTCAAAAATCCGCACCCGTGCCAGACCCAATTCAATAGGGGGCGGTTCCCGGGGGCCGGGGGTCGGGGTCAATGCTTGACGGCATGTTGCCCAAATCGACTGAATGATTGCGCGGGAAGCGGAAAATCGCTAGTCTAAAGAGATCATGATGGGCCTCAATGAAGCGCAGACAGAGCTTTGGGTGGAACCAGTCAACCTCGCCCGGCGAGTCCCCGAAGACCATTTCTTGCGCAAGCTCAACAAGACTCTCGATCTAAGCTTTGTGCGGCGAGAAGTCTCCCGGTTCTACGGTCGA
>CAZYVL010000060.1:3359-6670 GCA_964651005.1 uncultured Chthoniobacteraceae bacterium
CTTCTCTTCCTTGATAACGTACGCAGCGAACGGGAACTCATGCGCATCATCCCGCTGCGGATTGATTATCTCTGGTATCTGGGCTACGGGCTGGAGGATGAGATTCCCAACCACAGCGTCCTATCCAAAGCGCGGAAGCGTTGGGGCGTGGAAGTATTCGAGAACCTCTTTAAGCAAACCATCACTCTTTGCCTTGAAGCCGGGTTGGTAGATGGCAGCAAGCTGCATGTGGATGCCAGCCTTGTTCGGGCCAATGCCTCGAAGACCTCCGTAGTGGAGATCGCGTGCGGAGAAGTCTGCTCGAAGCTGGATGAAGGGGCGTCTTTCGGGAAAGGGAAAGGAAAGCCGACAGCGGTGAATCAGAAGAAGATCAGCACGACCGACCCGGAGAGCACGCTAGTACGGCACCGCGGAGGCGCGAGCGAACCGCGCTACAAAAACCACCGGGTTATTGATGACAAGGCAGGAGTCATCACCGCCATGAAGACGACCACCTGCGCAGTCAATGAAGCGCATGAGTTGGTGGAGCTGACCGAAGCCCACCAAGCCAATACCGGGGCTGATCCCAAAGTGGTGGTGGCCGACAGCCTGTATGGCACGGTAGAAAATTTTACCGAACTGGGAGCCGAAGGCATCGTCACCCACATGGGAGACCTGCGAGTCAAACAACGCAACCACCGGGAAGAAGGCATCTTTGAGCAGAGCGCCTTTCGGTATGATCGCAAGAAGGATAGCTATACATGCCCCGCCGGGGAGGAGCTCGTGGTTCGAGGGATCGACTACCAAAGAGGCTATGCCGAGTACGCGGCAGGCAACGGCATCTGCAACCAATGCTTTTTGAGAGATCGGTGCACGCGCTCAAAGGAAGGGCGAACGATCAATCGATACGGGCTGCAAGAGGTGCTGGACCGGGCGAGACGGCAGAGCGCCAGCAAGAGAGGAATCAAAGATCGCAAGCGTCGACAGCATCTACAGGAAAGAAATTTCGCGGATGCAGCCAACCGGCACGGATTCAAACGGGCGCGGTGGCGTGGCCTGTGGCGGCAAAGCCTCCAAGATTACCTGATCGCAGCACTGCAAAACCTCCGGCTGCTCATCCGGGCGGCTTTGCTGCTCGATTTTAGCGCTACAGAGCGTCTTGAGGCCATCTTTCCGGCGTGGGTGATGAGCCTGTTTGTATTCAGACCGACGATCCGGCTTTCCAATGCCGCGTAAACTGGCTATTCCAAAAAATGGCTATTCAGGCAACACGCCGTCAAGCGTTGACCCCGATGACTTGCCGCCTCCACGACGAGGTGCCGCTCCTCCGCCAGCGCGCGCGCCACCGCCACCGCCATCTCCTGCTGCTCGCGGCGGTATTCGAAATTGCGCGCCTGCGCGAGCAGCCCGTCCGGCGAGAAAATCTGCCGGACCCGCTCGACGAACTCATCGTGGATGCTCTCGCGCAGGGCAATCATCGGAAAACCGCCAGTCTGCCCCCGGAGCGCGGGGGGTTCAACCTGAATCCCCAAACCGCCGCCTCCCCGCTTCCCCGGCCCCCCGGATCGCGGAAGGATTTCGGTTTCCCCCGTTCCCATTCCGCGCTAGATACTTCTCCGCTCCTTCTCCGCCGATGCGCCTTCTGGACCGATACATCCTCCGCAATTTCCTGGTTCCCTTCCTGATCTGCTCTTTCGGGTTCCTGGCGATCTGGCTGGTGTTCGACTTTGCCAATAACCTCTCGGATTTTATCGACGGAAAAGCCTCGGCGAGGTTCATCGTCGAGTTCTATCTCGGGCAGCTTCCGCAGATCACCGTGATCTGCCTGCCCGTGGGCCTGCTGCTGGCGCTCCTTTACGCGCTGAGCCGGATGTCGCGCTCCAACGAGATCATCGCGATGCTCTCCGCCGGGCAGAGCCTGACTCGCCTGCTGCTCCCGCTCGTGGGCGTCGGGGTGGTGCTCAGCCTCTTCTCCACGGCGCTCAACATCTCGCTGGCGCCGCGCGCGGAAACGCGCAAAAAGCTCATGCTCTCGCAGCTCGGCAAGAAAAAGAAGGACGCCACCCTGGAAGAGCAGCTTTTCCGCAACCGCTCGCAACGCCGCACCTGGTATGTGCGCAAGATGCCGATGCGCGCGGATGACCAGTCGGTGCTGCAAGGGGTGCATATCACCCAGCAGGACGCCGACGGGAACATCCTGGCGAAGTGGTACGCCCGCGAGGCCCGGTTCCGGCGCGCTCCGGACGGGGCTGGGGCCGGGCCTGGGCCTGTCTGGCTGCTCAAGGAGGGGAAGACTGTCGAGTTCAAGCCGGATGGCGAGTTTCTCTCCGAGGAGTCGTGGCCCCAACGGCAGGTTTCCGGCTGGAGCGAGACCCCGTGGCGCATCGCCAGTTCCAACGTGAATGCGCAGGGGCTTTCCGTCGGCGATCTGCGCGATTACCTCCGGTACAACGCCGATTTCCCCGCCGCGCAGCTCGCCCCCTACCGCTCCAACCTGCAAAGTCGCTGGGCGCTCCCGTGGGGCTGCCTGGTGATCGTTTTCCTGGCCGGGCCGCTCGGGATCGTCCAGTCCCGGCGCGGGGTGCTCGCCGGGGTGGCGTGGGCGATCTTTCTCTTCGTCGCCAGCACCTTGTCGGGTTCCCTGATGATGGCCTTTGGCGAGGGGGCGCTGGTTTCGCCCTTCACGGCGGCATGGGGCTCGAACCTCTTCTTCGGTGCCATCGGCCTTGGCCTGCTCTATCTCCGCACCGCGAACCGCGAGTTTCCGAGGTTGTCGCGTCTCTTCCGCTTTCGTTAACCTTCCGGCATGGCAAACGACTGGGAAATCAAGAGCCGGGGCAGCCGCTGCTCCGCCACGGGCCGGGACTTCGCCGAGGGGGAAGTGTTCCACACCCTGCTTTTCCGAAGCCGGGAAGGCTTCTCCCGGGAGGATCTCTGCGAGGAGGCGTGGCAGGAGCGCGATCCTGCCAAGACGCCGTTTTCCTTCTGGAAATCGAAGTACGAACCGCCGCCCCCGCCCGCGCCCGAGGCGCTCGGCAAGCAGACGGCGGAAGAGCTTCTGCGCCGCTTCATGGAGGAGCCGGGCGAGGGGCACGCCAACGTGCGCTACATTCTTGCGCTGATGCTGGAGCGCAAGCGCCTCCTCAAGCCGGTGGAAACCAAGGAGGAGGAGGGCCAGCGTCTGCTCATCTACGAACACCGCGCCACGGGCGAGGTCTTTGTGATCCCCGACCCCGGCCTGCGGCTCGACCAGATCGAAGCCGTGCAGCGGGAAGTGGCGGAGCTTCTCGGGTAAACGCCGCCCGTACCCCCGGCGCGGCACCAACTGCGCA
>CAZYVL010000060.1:6770-12853 GCA_964651005.1 uncultured Chthoniobacteraceae bacterium
CGTGTCACCATATCCCCCGCTCTTATGGAACTGCTGGAACTGCTGACCCTCTCCGCCCTGAAACGGGCCGCCCAGGCCCAGGATGGCCCCGCGCGCACCGAAGCGCGTTTTCATGCCCAGGTCCAGAACGTCACGGAAAAGCAGACGCGCGAGGGCAAGCCGTTCCGCGAGGTCGCCGTCGCCGACGCGGAAACCCGGGCAACGCTGCGGGCGTGGAGCGATTCGCCAACCTTCGCGCCGTGCGCGGAGCTGGAGCCGGGCGCGTTCCTCGAAGTGGAGGGGGAGTTCCAGCACCACCCCGCCTTCGGCCTCGACGCGCGGCGCTGGAGCTTCCGCCTGCTGGAGCCGCCGGAGATCGAGGCGCTGCTCGGCGGCCCCGGGCCGCTGCGCGAGAAACAGGCGCGCGACTACGCCGCCATCGTGGAGTTTGTCGGCTCGATTACCGACCCGCGCCTGCGCGCGCTTTGCGAGGCGTTCCTGGCGGACTTCGGCGAACGCTTCCGCCGCGCCGCCGCCGCGCGCACCTACCACCATGCGCGCCGGGGCGGGCTCGTTGAGCATGTCGCCCAGATGCTGCGCGCGGCGAATGCCGTGGCCGCCGTCTACCCGGCGCTCAATCGCGATCTGCTGCTGGCGGGCACGCTTTTTCACGATGTCGGCAAGCTCTGGGAGAACTGCCCGGAGCCGCGCGGCTTCGGCATTCCGTACGACGAACGGGGCGAACTCATCGGCCACATCACCCTCGGCATCGAGATGCTCAACGCCCTCTGGCGCAAGCTCCTCGCCACCGAGGAGGCCCAGGCATGGCGGGAGCTTCTCCCCGGCAACGAGGATGTCCGCAACCACCTGCTGCACCTGATCGCCGCCCACCACGGCGAACTGGAGTTCGGCTCCCCCGTCTACCCGAAAACGCCGGAAGCGTTTGCGCTCCATTACCTCGACAACCTCGACGCCAAGCTGGAGATGATCTTTGCCGGTTACGGGAGCGGCGCCCCGCTGGCCAGCCGGATCATCGAGCGCGTCCGCCCCCTGCCGGGCAACCTGGTCGAGCCGCTGGCCCGGTTCGTGCCGCCGCCGCCGCTCTGAGCGCCCTTTTCCCCTGTCCCCCAGGTTTCGCTCCATGTCCTCCTTCCGCGAACTGAAATCCCTCCTCGTCCGGCTCGACAAGCTCGTCTACGCGCCGGACCTCTGCGCTCCCTCCGAGCGTCCGCATCCGTTTGTCTACTTTCTCACCATCGAAAACCGCTCCGAGGAAACCGTCACCATCAAGGGACGCAAATGGGTCGTCACCGACGCCGCCGGAGGGAAGGTGGTCGTGGAGGGCGACGGCGTGGTCGGGAAATTCCCGCGCCTGCAACCCGGGGAGCATTTTTCCTATAACTCCTACCATGTCGTCGGCTCGGACAGCATCGCGGAGGGCGCGTTCATCGCCGTCAACGAAGAGGGGGAGCCGGTCGTGACGCGCATCCCCCGGTTCGAAATGAAGGTGCCGCAATGAACCCGCCTCCCGCTTCCACCATTGCGGCCAAAACGGCGGCCAGCCCGCCCGTGGCCCTCACCGTGGCCGGGTCCGACAACAGCGCGGGGGCCGGAGCGCAGGCCGACCTGAAGACCTTTACCGCGCTCGGCGTCTACGGACTCACCGCGATCACCTGTGTCGTCGCGGAGGTGCCAGGGAAGGTGAGCGCCATCGCGCCCGTCCCGCCGGAGATCGTGGCGGAGCAGATCCGCCTTTCGCTGGAGGCGTACCCGGTCGCCGCGATCAAAACCGGGATGCTCTTTTCGCGGGCGGGGATCGAGGCGGTCTGCCTCGCCCTGGAGCGGCTCCCTCTGGCGAGCCGTCCGCCGCTGGTCGTCGATCCGGTGATGATCGCCACCTCCGGCGATCCGCTGCTGGAGCCGGAGGGGATCGCCGCCTACCGGGAGCGGTTGCTGCCGCTGGCGACCGTGGTGACGCCGAATCTCGACGAAGCCGCCGTTTTCGCGGGCCGCCCGCTGACCACCCCGGAGGCGATGCGCGAGGCGGGGGTGGAACTCGCACGCCGTTTCGGCACGGCGTTCCTGCTCAAAGGCGGGCACCTTCGCGGCGAGGCGTTCGATCTGCTCGCGTTCCCCGACGGGGAGAGCGACGCCTTCACCGCGCCGCGCGTCGCCGGAGTCTCCACACACGGCACCGGCTGCACCCTCTCCGCCGCGATCACGGCGGGGCTGGCGCGCGGCCTCCCGCTGCGGGAGGCGGTTGCGTGCGCGAAACGGTACGTGCACGAGGCGATCGCCGGGCATTTCCGGTGGAGCAACGCCTCGGGGGCAAACACAGACGCGCTCAATCACCGCGCAGCCCGGATTCCGGGTCTTTAGACTAAAAAAGCCGAGATCCCGGCGCCATCGCATTCCCTTCTTGCGACGCTTGGGATGAGGCGACACGCCCCCGCCTACGCTTGCGCCTGCGGCGGTTCGGCGTCCGGGGTTGGATTGGGATCGGCCTTTGGTTCCGCGCCCGGTTCCGGGGGCGCTCCGGCCTCGTCGCGCATCTGGGCGATCTGCTCTTCGAGCTGCGCGAGTTCCTCCGGGGTGGCGTCGCGGGTTTCCGTCACTTCCACATCGAAAACCAGATCTTCGCCCGCCAGCGGATGATTGCCGTCGAGCACCACATGCGTCTCGTTGACCTGCTTGACCGTGAAGGGGGTCGGGGCGGCGTTGGACTGGAACACGTCGCCGACCTGGATTTCCTGCTTCGGGAGCGCCTCGCGGGGCACCTGCACAAACTTGCCAAAGTCGATCAACCCGTACGCCTCCTCCGCCTTCACCTCCACGCGCCGCTTTTCGCCCTGGGCGAAGTGCACGATCTCTTTCTCCAGCCCCGGCACGATCATCCCGACGCTCGTGATGAACGTGACCGGATCGCGGTTCTCCGAACTTTCGATGATGACCCCGTCCGAGTCGGTGAGCGTGTAATGGAACGAAATGACTTTTTGCGACATGGAAAAACGGAAGATGCCTCAATCCCGCTTCGGGGGAAACTCTTTTTCGGCGCTCCGCCCCCGGAGCGTGCGGGTTGGAAATCCCGGGGGAAAATGCTTTATTTCCCCCAGCATGAAATTCGAACCGATTGCGTTCAAGGAGTGGGCCGTCCTTTGCGATGCCCTGGAGCGAGGCGCGCAGAGCCTGATTTTGCGCAAGGGGGGCATCGCCGAGGGGCGTGACGGCTTCCGCTTCCGGCACGCCGCGTTTTTCCTCTTCCCGACGCTTTTTCACGAGCAGATCGCCCGGACAACGTTTCCCGCCGACACCCCGCTGCCGTGTTTCGATCCGGCCACGGTCACGCTCCGGCTTTACGCGCGCGTGGAGTGGACGCGGCTGCTCACCGACTGGGAGACGGTCCAAAGCCTCGCGCCGTTTCATTTCTGGAGCGAGGAGAGCATCGCGGAACGCTTCCACTACAACGGCCCGGGCGCGCGCGGGCAGCCTGCGGGGGTGCACGCCGCCCTGCTGCGGGTTTACCGGCTCGCGCCGCCGTGGAGTTTCCCCAACGGCCCGCAGTACGGCGGCTGCCGTTCGTGGATCGACCTGCCGGAAATCCCCGGCGATCTGGACGCCGCGCCCGTTCTCGACGACGCGGCGCACGCCGGGCGCGCGGCGGAGATTCGCGCGCTCATTGGCGAACAGGACGGCTAGGAACGCCTAGGAACGGCCGGCGCGGGACGCTCCCCACGCCTCCCGCCTCGGCGGTTTGCGCCGCCGCAGGCGCAGCCAGTTGTTCCACGTTTTGCGGAGGCTGTCGCGGGCCGTCAGGTAGCGGGTGACAAGCGGGTTGCCCGCCAAGACGATCTGCCGGAGCACCCCCGCCACGGAAAAATCTTCCGTCACCACGAGGGTATGGGCGGTGCCGATCGCCGCTTCATGGTGCGCGTCGCTGCCCGCCGTCATCGGCAGGCCGCGCGCCAGGGCGTATTCGCGGGCGCGTTCGTTGCACCGCTTGAAGGGGGTCGCGGCGTTGAAAACCTCCAGCGCGTCGATCTCCAGCGTGTCGAGCGTCCGTTCGCGGATGCCCGCGCGGAGAAAGTCGTAAGGGTGCGGCGGGATGGCCAGGCCGCCCCGGGCGTGGATCTCCCGGCAGACCTGGAGGGCCGGAGCGCCTTTGAGGTTCGGCAGCATCGCGCCGAGGCAGAGGAGATGCCCCTCCGCCGTGCTCACCTCCACGCCGGGGATCACCAGGAACCCGTCCACGGGAAGACCGTCGGGGCGCATGTACCCCTTCGCCGTCAGGTATTCGATCCCCTCGCAGGTGTTGTGATCGGTGAGTGCGAGCCCGTGCAACCCCTTGGCGCGCGCCGCCGCGATCATCTCCTCCGGGCTGCTCACGCCGTCGCCGGAGAAGTAGGAATGCGAGTGCAGGTCGATCTTCAACCCCTCGCACTCCCCGCCCGAAGCGGCGGGAGCAGAGTCGGCGGTGGATGGGGAATCGGGCGATCGGGGTGGCATGGGCATCGTATTATGACCCCGCGGGAGCCAGATGGCAATCCATGGCAATCCATCGGGATCGGCCCGGCCCGCTCTATTCCAGCACGCCCCCTTCCTCCGGCCACGGCAGCCCCTCCCAGAGCGCGCGGACCACCTCGCAACTGTGGGCGAAGTAGTGGCGGTCGCGGCTGAAGACCTCCAGCGTGATCGTCCCGTCGTAGCCGGAGGCTTTCAGTTCGGCCAGCTCCCGCCGGACGTCGAGCGTGCCCGCGCCGAGCGGCAGGTGGAGATCGCCGGAGCCGCCCCGGTTGTCGTGCAGGTGGACATGCCGGATGCGCGGGCCGTAGTGGGCGAGGAGCGCCGCCGTGGTGTTCTCCTCCACTTCCAGATTGGCGTGGCCGATGTCGAGGTGCAGCCCCAGCTCCGGCAGCGGTTCCAGCAGCGGGGCGAGCTGTTCCACGGAGTTGAAGCATTTCGGCGTGTTCTCCAGCATCAGGCCGACCCCCCGCTCCGCCGCGAAGAGGAGAAGTTCGGCGAGGCTGTGCCGGTTCTCCTCCACCATCTCCTCGCGGGTGTGGAAATGCATCCGGGCATCGGGATGGACATTGACCCACTGCGCACCGAGCGTGGCAAAAACGCCGATGGAGCGTTGCAGCTCCCGGATCGCCGCCGCGCGCAGCTCGGGGATCGGGCTGGCGATGGGGAGATAAAACGCCGTGTGGCCGATTAGGCGGAGGTTGTACCGCTCCAGCGCGGCCCGCAGCGCCTCCACATCGACGCGCCACGAGGCGGCGGCGGGCGGCTCCAGCGTCAGGTCCACAAAACCGAGGTTCAGCCGCCCCATCCAGGCCATCTCCCGGATCGGGTCGCGCTGGGGGTGGTTCATGGCGCCGAGAAGCATGGCAGGTCAGGGGTGCGGAGGGGTGAACTGCGGGAGAAACCAGTCGCGGCTGTCGAGCAGCGCCACGCGGTCGCCCCGGTATTTGCCGCCCCCGGGTTGCGAACGGAGCCGATCCGGGCAGAGCCAGTGGAAAATGCCGAGCAGCGCCTCGAAGAGCGGCTCGTTCGCGCCGAGCCGCGCGCGGAGGCGTTCCCAGTCGAAATCCGGCCCGGCGTAGTAGAGGAGGTTGAGAAGATCGGGCCAGTCGCACCGCTCCCGCTGCACGACGAAGAGCTTCGCCCAGAGCAGCTCCTCGGGCGGGACGACGCGGATTTCCAGCCCGCCGTGGCGTCGGCTCCGGCTGTGGCGGAACCACGCGTCATCGACTTCGGTGAGGTGGTTGGCGAAGGCCCAGATGATGTCCACGATGATCTCGCCGCGGATCGTCCGGTGAATCCAGCCCCGGTCGTAGGGGAGCTGCGCGTAGTAATCGGAGAAGCCCGCCGCCTCCAGCAGCGCCACCATCCGGTCCCGGTCGCCCGGGCGGACGTAAAAATCGAAATCCTTCGTCCGCCGCCGCAGCGGCATGTACGCGGAAAGCCCCAGCCCGCCGCCGAGCAGGATTTCGATCCCGGCCTCCGCCGCCCGCCGCTGCAATTCGCCGAAAACGGCCCACTCGTCGTCGTGGAGATAGCCGAGCCATTCCGGTGGCGCGGAGGGAAACTCCGTCACCATCGCCGTC
>CAZYVL010000060.1:12953-14767 GCA_964651005.1 uncultured Chthoniobacteraceae bacterium
GGAAACGCGGCATCTTCAGGGGCGCTCATCACCCGGTGTATCGGGCAAGCGCCGGGAAGCGTCCGTGTAGCCCCGCTCTATCCTTTCTGCGACGAGGAGGCCCGCTTCCGGGCGTTGGCGTCGAGGATCTTTTTGCGCAGCCGCAGGCTCTTGGGCGTCGCCTCCACGTACTCGTCCGGGGCGATGTATTCGAGCGAACGCTCCAGCGTCATCACCAGCGGCGGCGCGAGGGAGATCCCCTTGCCATCGCCCTGCGAGCGCATGTTGGTGAGCTTCTTGGCCCGGCACGGGTTGACCGGCATGTCGTCGGGGCGGGCGTTTTCGCCGATAATCATTCCGTCGTAGACCTCTTCCTGCGGCCCGATGAAGAGGCGACCCCGTTCCTGGATCGTCTCCAGCGCGTAGGCGGTGGAAATCCCCCCCTCCATCGCGATGAGCACGCCGTTGTTGCGCGTCGGGATCTCGCCCCGGTGCGGGCCGTACTCCTTGAAGAGGTGCGACATGATGCCGTGGCCGCGCGTGCAGTTGACCAGATCGGTTTCGAACCCGATCAACCCGCGCGTCGGGATCACCGCCTGCACCGTGACGCTGTGCGTCTGGTGTTCCATGTTGATGATCTCCGCCTTGCGGCCCGCGAGGCTCTGGAGGATGTCGCCCAGGTTCGCCGTCGGGACATCGACGTAGAGCGTCTCCATCGGTTCGAGCAGATCGCCCTTTTCGTCGCGGTGAAAGATCACTTCGGGCCGGGAGACGAGCAGTTCGAACCCCTCGCGGCGCATCTGCTCGACGAGGATGGCGATCTGCATCTCCCCGCGCGCCTGCACCTCGAAGTGCCCCGCCGTGTCGGTGTCGCTCACGAGGATGGAGACGTTCGTGCGGGTTTCGCGGATGAGCCGCTCGCGGATCTGCCGGGCGGTGACGAGCTTCCCTTCGCGCCCGGCGAGCGGGCCGTCGTTGATGCAGATCTTCATCGTGATCGTCGGCGGATCAATATCGACGAAGGGAAGCGGCAGACGGTCTTCGGAATCGGTGATCGTCTCGCCGATGAACACATCCTCAAACCCCGTCAACCCCACGATGTCGCCCGCGCTCGCGTGCCGAAGCTCGATCTTGGCCAGCCCCTGGTGGCCGAAAAGCGCGGTGACGCTGGCGCGCTCGCGGCGGCCATCCTGGTGAATGCAGACCACGGAATCGCCGACACAGACGCGCCCGCTGACGATCCGCCCGTAGGCGATCCGGCCAAGATAATCGGAGTAGTCGAGGTTCGACGCGATCATCTGGAAATAGGTCACCTCCGACTTCGGGGGCGGCGGGATGTGCTGGACGATCGCCTCGTAGAGCGGCTCCAGGTTGTCACACGGCTGGCCGATCTCGCGCATCGCGTAGCCGTCGCGGCCACTGGCGTAGATCACCGGGAAGTCGAGCTGCTCGTCGGTGGCGTTGAGTTCCAGAAAGAGGTCGAACACCATGTCGAGCACCTTGTGCGGGCGGGCGTTCTCGCGGTCGATCTTGTTGATGACGACGATCGGCTTCGCCCCGTTGGCGAGCGCCTTCTTGAGCACGAACTTCGTCTGCGCCTGCGGGCCGTCGTGCGAATCGACCACCAGCAGCACCCCGTCCACCATCTTCATGATCCGCTCCACCTCCCCGCCGAAATCGGCGTGGCCGGGGGTATCGACGATGTTTACGTGGTAGTCGTGCCACTTGTAGGCGGCGTTCTTCGCCCTGATCGTGATCCCCTTTTCGCGTTCGAGGTCCATCGAGTCCATGATGCGCTCTTCGCTGGCGATGGCCTGGTTGGCGCGGAAGGTGCC
>CAZYVL010000061.1:0-1190 GCA_964651005.1 uncultured Chthoniobacteraceae bacterium
GCTCTTTGGCGGTAAAGTGATCGTCCGTGGCCAATCCTTTTCACAAGCTCCGCCGTGCGGCGGGGAACCGCCTTGCCAGAGAGGGGAACGGGGCGATGCAGGTTGGCCTGAGGCCGAGTAACGGCTGGCACAAGCGGAATTTCCTGACCCGGGTTCTGATTCCCTCGCTCTTCATGCCGCGCTCGGGCGAGCAGTTCAGCCCGCTCTACCCGTCGCTCAAAGAAGGGGAGATCGGCGTCACCTGGATCGGCCACGCCTCCTTCCTCATCCAGACCCCGGGCGGCAACCTGCTGGTGGACCCGAACTGGGCGAAATGGCTCAAGATCATCAAGCGCATCCGCCACCCGGGGATGCCGATTCACGATCTCCCCGCGATCGACCTGGTTCTGGTGACCCATGCCCATTTCGACCATCTCGACCGCCGTTCGCTGCGGCTGGTGGCGGAGGACCAGCCGATCATCGTCCCCTTCGAGGTCGGCAACCTGGTGCACGACCTTGGCTTTCGCAGCGTCCATGAACTGCACTACTGGCAGCAGTTCGCGCACGGGGCGGCCCGGATCACCCTCACGCCGTGTCACCACTGGGGGGCGCGCGTGCTGCACGACTCGCATCGCGGTTTCGGCGGCTACATGATCGAGATCGGCGGGCGGACGATCTACCATTGCGGGGATACGGCATTCTTCGACGGGTTCAAGGAGATCGGCCAGCGTTTCAACATCGACCTCGCCCTGCTCCCCATCGGCGCGTACGACCCGCCGAGCGGACGCGAGGTGCACATGAACCCGGAGCAGGCGGTGCGGGCATTTCTGGACCTGGGCGCGCGGCAGATGGTGCCGATGCACTACGGCTCCTTCCGCCTCAGCTACGAGCCGCCGGAGGAGCCGCTTGCCCGCCTCCACGCAGCCGCCCGCCTTCACGGGGTGGAGGACCGCATCGCCGTGATGACGGAGGGGCAGCCGCTGGTGTTTTAGAGCCTGACCGGAACCGCATGGCCAGCCCGCCCGTTCGTCCGCTCTAATAAAACGGCCAGGCGGCGGAGGGCTTCCCCAGGCTTTCCTGCTCGAAGCGCCCTTTCTCTCCGGCGGCCTGCATCCGTTCGAGCTGGGCCTTTTCCCCGACGGTTATCCACTCCGAGGCGAGCAGGCGGTCGATGGTTTTCCGGCTCTCGCGGTCGAGCGTTGCAGGGGTGG
>CAZYVL010000061.1:1290-13499 GCA_964651005.1 uncultured Chthoniobacteraceae bacterium
GTGGGTGGTGGGCGAGGGGCGGAACGCCATGTGGAGTGAGCGGATGGCCCGTCCGCTGCGTTCCCGCAGATCGCGCAGGATGTCGAAGCCTTTTGGGTCGGAGTCGCCGAAGTGCCAGAGTTCCACGCCCGGCGGCAGCGCCCGGAGGAAGGCGAGGACCGCCGCGTTCGCGTAGCCTCCCTCGCTCCCGCTGCTGGCGAGGAGCGTTCCGCTTTTGCCTTTCGCCAGTTCGTGCAGCATCGCCGCGTTTTCCACCGTCAGGCAGCGGGTGGCCGAGGTGACGATCCGGGCGGCGCGGATGTCTTCCCCGCCGAGCCGGACCGGGTTCGCCAATGGGTCGATCCAGACTTCCCCCGCCTCGAAACAGAGGCGCGCCGGGCCGTGCAGCAGGAAGCTCCGCTCCTTTTCGAGCACTCCCAGCTCTGCCAGGGTGTTCACCGCGCCGCCGGTAATTTGGCAAAGGCACTTTTCAACGCACGCCTCGACGGTTTCGAGAAATTTGGAATCTCCAAAGAGCAGCGCGCTGGCAAAGCGGCGCAGCGATTCCCCTTCCCACCCGAGGATCGCCGGGAGCGCCTTCACAATCCGTTCCATCTGTTCCGGCCTCGAACGGCGGAACGGGAGCAGGGAGCCGCCGCACCGTGCCGCCTCCGCCATCGTGGCGCAGAACGCCTCCCACCCCGGCTGGAACCGGGCGGGGAGAGCGGCCCGCTTCGCCTCTTCGAAGAGCGCCGCGAGACGCGCGCGTTCGATTTCCGGCGCCGGAATCCCGAAACAGGCAAACAGGGCCGTGGCCTTTTCCAACGGAAGCCGGACCCGGAGAATGGCGGAGCGGTCGCGCCGGTGGCGTTCCAGGATGAGCAGGCCGCCCCGCTCCAGTTTTTCCAGCGTCGCAACGGCTTCCTCCCGCTCCGGCCCGTGCGGGCAGCCCGCTTCTTTCAAAAGCTGGTTGAGGCCGATGAGCAGATCGCGGCGGGCCGCGCCCGTCCGCCCGGCGGCGCTCTTGCGATAGCGCGCGGCGAGCTGCTCAACGACCCGGCTCATTCCCAATCCTTGGAGCGTTCGAGCGCCTCCTGCCGGTCGAGCAGCGCGCCGATGTTGCGGATCGTTTTTCGCCCGTTGGCGAACGCCTCGCGCTGGTGCACCGCGAGGATCTGGTCGCACTCCCCGATGGCGTACGGCCAGTTGCCGCTCGACATCGAGAGAATCCCCTGCAACTCCACGTCCCGCAGCGCGCGGATGGCGTCCGTGATCCGCTCGCCGGACATTTTGGAAAACGCCTCGTCGATGGGAACCAGCCCGATGGAAGGCTCCGTAAAGCGTTGCGGCAGGTGGCGCTTGTAGGCGCGCAGGTAGCAGGCGAGGATCGCGATGTAGAAGGGGGTCTGCTTTTCGCCCCCGCTGAATTTGTCCGCGTGCCGGTTCAGGCTTTTTGCCGGGAGTTCGGGGCGTTTGGGATTGCTGACCTCCATGTCGTAGCGGAAGTAGCTCCGGTAATCGAGGAAGGCTTGCGCCCGGCGTCCGTCGGGCTCCTCGACGAGCGCCTTGAAGACCGCTTCGACCCCCTCGCGCGCATCCGCCGCCAGCGAGGCGAAGATCGACTCGCCATCCTGCGTGATCGCGCAAGCCTCCAGCACCCGGCGGTATTCCTGAAACTCCCGCGCCGGGTTCTCCTCCACGCGGAGATGATACTGGCTATCGCCGATCGGCTTCTTGAGCTGGTAGTTGAGATCGCGGATGGTATCGCGCACCCGGTCGAGCGAGCGGGTCAGGCTCCCTGCCACGGTGGTTCGGAAAAGTTCCTGCCAGCGCATCTCCTCCTCGCGCGCCTGCTGCTGGCGCGTCGGCATGTCTTCGACCCGAATCCGCTCCAGCAGCTTCCGGTACGACGGATTCCACGCCGTCTGCGGGTCGAAGTCCGGCTCGGCGCGGAGGTCCGGGTGCTGGTCGGCCAGCCCCTGCCGGAGCAGTTGCAGGCGTCCCTCGATTTCCGGGAGCCGCGATTCCAGCTCGCGGTGGCGCTGCCCGGCCTGCGCGGCGCGGGATTCGTCGGTCGGGTACTGGCTGGTCCATTCCGCGCGTAGCGTATCACACCGGGCAACATTGAGTGTGGCCGCGATCTCGGAGACGGTCTGGGCATAGGCGCCCACCGCCCGTTCCAGCCTCCGCTGCGCCTCCTCGAGTTGCCGCGCGATTTCGGTGTGCTCGCGGGATTGGAGCTTCGCGTGGAGATCGAGCCGCTCCCGGTCGAGTTCGCCGATTTTCGTCTCCAGCGACGCAAGGTCCGCGAGGCGCTTTTCGAGTTCCGGCGTGGAGGCGGCGGTGTTGCGCTCGATGAGGCGGTCGCGCTCCTCTTCGATCTGCCGGAGCTGCGTCGCCGCGCTGATGTCAGCCTCGATGTCCTCCGAATCGAGCTTCCGCTCGGAAACCATCCTCTGGATCTGTTCCGCCCGGGCCAGCAGCGGCTCGATCCCCCGGAGCGTCGCCGAGCATTCGTCGGCCCGGGCGAGCAGGTGGGCCTTGAGCCGTTCGATGCCTTTGGCCCCGATGCACGGGCGCTGGTCGTACCGGCGCGGGCGCTCGGCAAAGAGGCCGCGCTGGCGGAACCCGTCGGGCAAAATGGCGTCGGGATGACACCGGAGATCGTCGAGCGACTCGACGCAGACCACTCCGCCGAAGAGTTCGTCGAGAACGGCGCGGGCCACCGGATGTTCCGTCACGATCTTGCCGGCCAGGGCGTTTTCGACGACTTTCGCCTTCCGCGAAAGCGCCCGTTCGGGATCGACCAGCGATTCTTGCGGGCTATCGTGCTTGAACTCTTTGTAAAGCCGCAGCGCCTGCGGGTAATCCTCCGGGGCGACAACCACCGCGAACTTCCTCGTAAACGCCAGCTCCAGCGCCGGGCGCCACGCTTCGTCGCTCACCTCGCACAGCTCCCGAAGCTGGCGCGCGGGGTTCTCCTTCCCGCGCCGGGGCAACTGCCGGTTTAGCTCATCGAGCAGCGGGGAGGGCATCACCCGGTTGAACTCCAGGTTCTTGATCTGGGCTTGCAATGCCTCCAGTTCGCCCCGGGTCTTCTGAAACGCTTCGCTCTCGGCCTTGATGGAGGCGCGGACGCGCTCCTGAAGCCCCCGGACCGCGCTGGCAACCCGGCGCAGCGCCTCGCGCAAGGCCTCCGGGCGCGCGCTCTCCAGCTCGCCGAGCGTTTGCCGCAGTTCCGCCGCCGCCCCGGCGCTGCGTTCGGAGAGAAACGCGGCCACCTGGTTTGCCCATTCGCCCGTCTCCCGCACGCGCCGCGCCTTCTCCTCCTCCACGGTTTTTCCCACCTGCCGCAGACGTTCGATCTGCCGCACCGTGGCCTCGATCCGCTGCCGGAGTTCGAGCAGAACGCCGCCGCCCTCGTCCCGGAAGAGGTTTTTCCGCGATTCGAGTTCCTGTTTGCCGTTTTCAAGCTCCAGGCAAACTTCGTCGTACCGCTCTTTCTGTTTCGTCAGGCGCTTTTCGAGTTCCGCGAGCCGGTCGGAGAGCGTGTCGGCCTGGGCGCGGGCCGCCGCGCGCTGGAACTCGGCTTCGAGCAGGCGGCACGCGTCGGCATCCCGCCGCGCGTTCTCCCACTGCTCCCGCGTGGCCACGGTTTTTTCCAGCCGATCGAGCTTGTCGCAGAGCTTCTCGAGTTCCTCGCGGATGCGCAGGTAGCTCCGGTAGCTCTGCTGCACCGGCTCGATCCGGATGTCCTCCGCCTGGAGGATGTAGCGGCGGCAGAACTCGTCGAACCGGGGGAGAAAGGCGAACGACATCGCCGAGGGCATCAGGAAGTCGATGGTTTCCCGATGAAAATTCAGGTGATCGCCCAGCCGCTTCCGGTATTCGGTAATATTGCGGAATGTCTCGCCGTCCTTCCTCTTGAGCAGCAGCCGGAAGCCGCCCAGATCGAGCGCGAACCCTTCTTCGGTGACAAAATCCGCCCGCTCCAGGCTTTCCGGGATGCGGAAAAACTCCTCCTCGGGCGACTGGGTTTCCGTGTTGGGGTATTCGACCCGCATCCCCCAGGTTTCCACGCGGCCCCCCTCCGGCCAGGTGAACTCCAGGGCGATGTAGGTGACGCCGCCGTCGCGCGCGTACTGCGGAACGCCCTCAATGTCCTCCTGCGTGTCGCAGAGGCAGTAGCTCTTCTTGTCCCGCCCGGAGGCCTGGCCGCGCCCGTCGGAGGCGGCGTTGTAGCGGGAGCGTTGATCGCCGATGAGCACGAGCTGGATGAGGTCCATCAGCACGGATTTCCCCGCGCCGGTGCGGCCCGCGATGAGCAGGTTGCCCCGGATGTCGAACGTGTCGCAATAGCCGAACCACTGGATGGCGTGGATGCGGGTGAGGCGGATGCAGCGGCTAACCATTCTCGTCCTCCTCTCCGGTTTCCTGCGTCATCAGTTCTTCGAGCGCGGCGGCCACTTTCTCGATTTCCCCGAACGGCAGGACGAAGCGGATCGTCGGCAGAACCTCGATGCGCGATAGGTGAAACGGGTCGCGGTGTTCCATCCGCACCAGCTTCCGGGAGACGAAGAAGCCGAGGATTTTTTTCAGCGAGGTGATCGCGGGCTGGCGGTCGCCGAGCTTGGTTTTCAGCGATTCGTTAAAGGCTTCCACCGTGAAGATCACCGGCGCGCCCTCCGCGCGGAGCGCGACATCGTAGTCGTACCAGAGGGCAAGCAGGGCGAGCGTCCATTCGATGCGCAGGCGCACCAGCGTGGCGCGTTCGCGGGGGAGCGCGTAGAGAAGCTGCTCGTCTTCGTTGAGGATCACCTCGAAGCCGATGAGCGCGCACGCCTCGCGCACCCACGGCAGCCGCAGCCGCGCCCAGTCGTAGAGATCGTTGTCCCCGGGCAGGTCGCGAAGGATCGCCTGCCGCTGGAAGAGTTCGCTGACGACTGCCTGGAGGTTCTCCCGGTCGGAATCCGACATTGCGGGGAGCAATCCGCCCGGGGCGGCCCCGTTCTCCATTCCATCCAAAGTATCCAAATCTTCCAAAGGTGGCATCTCTTCGTTCATTTAAGCTCTATTTGGGCTCCACCTCAAAGCGTTCGATGTGAAACCCGCCCTTCGCATCCATCACCACGCGCTCTGCGGGATGCTGCTCGCGCCGGGTGCGGAGGTGGTAGCGGGCGCCGCCGGCGGGGGCGAAGACGAGGCACGAAATCACGTCGAGAATGTCGTCCTCGGCATGGATCGGCATCTGGTCGGAGGAGATCACCTCGCCGGGGCGCAGATCCAGGCGCTCCACGAATCCGTTGGCGCGGTCGAGCCGGAGGGCGTTGCGGATGTTTTTCTCCATCTCCCGCAGGCTCTCCTCGCGATCCCGATCCGTCAACGGCGCAGCCACGGGATGCGGCACTCCGGCACCGGGGCGCTCCCGCCGCCTCGCCAGCGAGGCGACGCCGAGAAGCCCCGTCTCCACAAGCCGGGGGGCGGGCAGCTCCAGCTTCTCCTCCAGGTCCGCGAGCCGCCCTTCGGCAAGGCGTTCCCGCACGTAGTCGAAGACGGTTTTGACCTGCTGGCGCCTCGCGGAACCGACATCCTGGATGTACCGGATGCGCGCGCGCGAACGCCGGGCGAAGTCCGCCGTGCTGGTGTCCACGCGCTCCGCCGTCGGCTCGACATCCCCGAGCGCGAGGGAAAGCTCCTCAAGCGTCCGCAGGATGGAGGGCATCGCCGTTGCCGGGTCGGCCTCCGGGTCGGCGCGCAGAAAATCGGCGCGCAGCTTCTGGAGGGCCAGGTCGTCCTGTTCGAGTTCCAGCAACCCTTCCGCCGCCTCGCGGAGCCGCTCCGGGAGGCGCGCATGGATCAGCTCGCGGTAACACTGCTGCGTGATGAGCGTGGAGAACTCGTTGTAGATGAGTTCGAGGGCTTCGGCGAGGGTCGCGGTTCGGAGCTGCCGCTGCGCGTAACGCTCGACCTGCTTGCGGATCGTCCGCAGCTCCCGCAGCCCGGCGCGCACTTGCGCGAGGCAGTTTTTGAGTTCCTCCCAGATCAGTTCCATCCGGGAGTGCGGATGGCGCAGGGCGGAGAGGCGGTCGCACACCAGCCGCAGCTTTCCGGTGAACGAGGCGACGCTCTGGCTGACGATGGCGCGCAGCGCTTCGATCAAGGTTTGCGCGGCGGGTTCGAGATAGACGATCTGGCGATAGTCCGAGTGCTTCTCCTCCTCGATCCATCCGGCGTCCATCAACCGGCGCAACACCCGCGCGGCGGGGTGCTCCGGCGTTGCTTCCGCCGCTTCTGCCTCCTCTTGCTCGGCTTCCAGCGCCGCCCCGGAGGCAAGCACCTGCTCGATGATCGCCTGCGCCTCCGCCCGTTCCATCGCCTCCCCGCGCGCGGGCATCTCCCGCTCGATCGCGTCGGCGACATCGAGGTACACCCGCGCGTTTGGCCCCGTCAGCAGCCCGAAGAACTTCGGGCCCAGTTCGGAAAAGAGGCGGTTGCCGAGCGAGGTCATGTCAGGTCGGAACAGGGAGGGAGCGTGTCGGGTCAATAGGCCGACGGCTTCATCCGGATGACATCGCCCTCTTCGAGGGTAAAGTTTTTCCACTCGTCCATGCCGTTCAGCTCGATGGCGTCGTGGTCCTTCCGGATCACATCCAGCTTTTTGGTGGCGTAGCCGGACCCGCCCGCCGCCGCGACGGCCATCAAGACGGTGCCTTCGGCGGGGATGCGCTGTTCGCCCGGTTTCGGAACGCCTTCTCCGTAGACATACACGCTCACGCGCGTGTCTGCCGGAGCCGTGGCGGGGCTGGGGCTGGTTTCCGGCTCGGGTTGTTTCGCCTTGGCGGCTTCGGCTTCCGCGAGGTGGCGCAGCGATTCCTCGACCCGGTTGAGCTGCGATTCGATCCGGGTGAGGCGGTCCTCCTGCTCCCGGGCGGCATGCGGGTTGGAGAGGGGCGGGAGCGGCGGTTTCTGGCAGGCCGCCAGCGAGGCCAGCGCCAGAACGGTGAATACGTTGAAGAAGCGGGAAGGGATCATGGGAAGACAAGAGATATGTTCGCCGCGTTTTCGGGGAAATCCAGCTTTCAGATTCCTCATCGGCGCGCGGTGCGATCCGGGGTTGGCTCTACGGCGATTGCGCTCGCTCCGGCGCGGGGATCGCGCTTGAATCGTCCGCATGATCGTGACGTGCAAGGCGATGCGGGAGATCGAGGAAAAAGCCTTCGCTGCCGGGGCGACGGCGGAGGCGCTCATGGACGAAGCGGGTGAGGCGATTGCGGCGGCGGTGCGGCAGTTCCACCCCGCTCTGGGCGCTCGCGAGGTGCGGGTCGTGTTCGGAAAAGGGCACAACGGCGGGGACGCGCTGGTGGCGGCCCGCCATCTTGCCGAAGCGGGCTGGGCGGTGTCGCTGCGGGAGGTCTTCCCACGCGCGGCGCTTGCGCCGCTGACGGCGAAGAAGCTCGAAACGCTCTCTGGCGTTCTCCGGGCGCGCGGCGCGGCGTTTTCTTCCACGGAGCGGCCACCCGATGTGATTCTCGACGGGCTGCTCGGCATCGGCGGGAAGCCGGGGCTGCGCGAGCCGATCCGCAGCGCGGCGGCGGAGATCAACCGGCTCCGGCGCGCGGCGGGCGCGGTCGTGTTCGCGCTCGATCTCCCGACCGGCCTCGACGGCGATACCGGCGAGCCGGGGCCGGATACCGTGATGGCCGATGTCACGCTGGCGGTCGGCTTTGCCAAACGGGGCGAAGTCGCCGACGCCGCGCCGGACTTCGTGGGGCGGCTCGCCGTGCTCCCGCTCTCCGCGCTGACGGAGGCGGCGGAGGCGGCGGAGGCAATGGGCGGCGAGCACGATATTGTCGCCGTCCCTTCCACGCTCCGGCTGCTGCTGCCGCGCCGCCGGTTCAGTCTCCACAAGGGCGACTGCGGGCGCGTGGGGGTTTTCGCCGGGTCGCGCGGGTTGACGGGGGCGGCGGTGATGGCTTCGGGCGCGGCGGTGCGCGCGGGCGCGGGGCTGGTGTCGCTCTTTGTCACGCCCGGGGTTTACCCCCTTGTCGCGGCGGCGGCGGCCCCGGAGGTGATGGTCTCGCCGGTGGAGAGCGATCGCAAGGCGCTGGCGCGGCCCTTCGACGCGCTGGCGCTTGGGCCGGGGCTTGGGCGGGATCTTGGGCCGCGCGCCCGCGATCTTCTGGAGGCTATCGTTTCTTTCCCCGGGCCGATGGTGCTCGATGCCGACGCCCTCAACCTGCTGGCGGCCTCGCCCGAAAACCTGGAGCGGCTGCGCCGGTGCGCCGGGCCGCGCCTGCTCACGCCCCACCCGGGGGAGATGCGGCGGCTCTTCCCCGAGGCGGCCTCGCTCTCCCGGCGGGAAACCGCGCGGCGTTTTCTCGCCCGGTTCCGCCCCGAAGGCGCCGGGCCGCAGCCGCTGGTGCTGCTGCTCAAGGGGGCGCGCACGCTGGTGGCCGAGGCGGACGGGGCGCGAGGAGCGCAAGGGGCGGACCCAATCCGCGTCTCCTACAACACCACCGGCCACCCCGGCATGGCGACCGGCGGGATGGGCGACATCCTCACCGGGGTGTGTGCCGCGCTGGCGGGCCAGGGGCTGCCTCTCTACGACGCAGCCCGGCTCGGCGCGTGGGTGTGCGGGCGGGCGGCGGAGATCGCGCTCTGTCACGGCGGGCAGAGCGAGGAATCGCTTTGCGCGAGCGATCTCCCCCGGTTCTTCGGCCAGGCGTTTCGAGGGCTGCGCGGCCCGGAGCCGGTTTTTTAGCCGTCGCCGCTCCGTAGGGGAGAAGCCGATCCGCCCCCCGGGTCACGCAATCGGGATTGTCTCGCGGCGGATTCTCGGCGAAGCTCCCCGGCTTATATGAGCAAACTAAAATCCGGATGCCTCTGGAGTGTTCTGGCGGTGGCGCTGGTGGTGAGCCTTCTCCTGAATCTTGTCTTCGTGGCCGGACGTGCGAAAAAGGCGGGCGCGAGCCTGGCTGCGGCAGCCAAGCCGATCGAGCAACTGGAGGAGCAGGTGGTCTCCCCCGGCTCCGGCCCCGGGCGTATCGCGCTGATCCACTTGCGCGGGTTAATCAGCTCCAGCATCTCCGGCCAGATCGGCGATTCGATGGTGGACGACATCAAAATCCAGCTTCGGCAGGCCGTGGAGGACGACCGGATCAAGGCGATCATCCTCGCCATCGACTCGCCCGGGGGGGAAGTGACCGCCTCCGACATCCTCTACAACGCCGTCTGCCGGGCGCGGGAGAAAAAGCCGGTGGTCATCTCGATGGGGTCGCTCGCGGCCTCCGGCGGCTACTATACCGCGTGCGGCGGCAGCTATCTGCTCGCCAACGAAACGACGTTCACCGGCTCGATCGGCGTGATTATCCAATCTTTCCGCTATAACGAACTGCTCGGCAAAATCGGCGTGCAGCCCGAAACCTTCAAGAGCGGCGCCTTCAAGGACATGCTCAGCGGCACGCGCGAACTGACGCGGGAGGAGCGCGACTACGTGCAGTCGCTGGTGATGCAGACCTATGGCCGGTTTGTCGGGATCGTGGCGAAGGAGCGGAAAATCCCCGAGGAGCAACTCCGCTCCGGCGTGGCGGATGGCCGCGTGCTCACGGGCCACGACGCGCTCGCCGCGAAGCTCATCGACGGGCTGGGGGAGATCGAGGACGCGTATGCGAAAGCGCGTGAACTCGGCAAGGCGCCCGACGCCGCCGTGATTACCTACCAGGAGCCGTTCCGGCTCGGGCGGCTCTTCCGCTTCTTCGCGGGCGAGGCGCGCGGGCACGGCAAGGTGGAGGTGAGCCTTTCGCCGCTTTCGCCGTACTCGTCGCTGCCGCTGGAACCGGGGCGGGCCTACCTGCTCCCGAGCCTCTGCGTCCCGTGATCTCCACCCTGCTGCCCCTTGCCCAGGCCCAGATCCAGGCGCAGGCCGCGCCGGACTCGGAGATCTGGATATTCCCCCTGGCGGGAACAGCCGCGCTGGTGGCGCTGACGCTGGCGATCCTCTTTCTCTGCCTGCGCGTCTACTGGCGGCTGGCGGGGCGGGTGTTCCGGGGCGGCGGCAAGGTCTGGAGCGCGCCGCTGGACCTCCCCGACCTGCTCGTGGCGGGTGTGCTCTCCTCCTGGTTTCTGCTCATGGCGGGGATCGGCTTCGCGCGCGGCCCCCGGCCCATGTCGGACTCCGGCCTGCTCCAGAGCGCGCTCCTCTTTGGCATCATCGTGGCGGCGATCGCGCTCTTCCTCCGCTCGCGCAAGATCCCGGTGCTCCGGCTTCTCGGCTTGCGGGCGGTGCCGCCGCTGCGGGCGCTCGGGCTGGGCGCCTTCTTTTTCGTGGCGGCCTACCCGCTGGTGCGCCTCTGCACGATCCTCATGGCGCAATGGCTCGGCCAGCACGCGGAGTCGCAGGAGATCATCAAGTTTTTCACCCAGGCGGTGAGCGGCGGGAACCCGGGGCAGGTCTGGCTCCTTGTGGCGGCGGCGGCGCTGGTCGCGCCGGTGGTGGAGGAGATTCTCTTCCGGGGGTATTTCTACGGCGTGCTGCGGCGTTATCTCGGCCCGGTGGCGGCGGTCTTCCTGAGCGCCGCTTTCTTCGCGGTGATCCACGTCAATCTCCTCTCGCTGGTGCCGCTCTTTGTGCTGGCGGTCTGTTTCGCGCTCGCCTACGAGGCCACGGGGAGCCTGCTCGTGCCGATGACGATGCATGCGCTCTTCAACCTCTCCAACCTGGCGGAAATCTTCTACCACGTCTCCCGCCGATGAACGCCGCCGCCGCCCGGCTATCCGATCTTGGCGAAGACCGCCTCGTGGCGCGGCTTACGCGTGGCCTCCCCGGCCATCCGGCGCTCCGGCTCGGCCCGGGGGATGACTGCGCGGTGGTTGCGTCGCCAAGCGGGGCAAGTGGCGCGGGCGGGGCGTTTCAGACGTTGCTCAAGACCGATTGCGTGATCGAGGGGGTACACTTTGCGCCGGGGGACGACTTCCGGCGCGTCGGCTGGAAGGCGATGGCGCGCGCGGTGAGCGACATCGCGGCGATGGGGGGCGAGCCGGAGCACGCGCTGGTGACGGTGGCCTTCCCGCCCACGCTGGAGGTGGCCCGGGCGGACGCCCTCTACACGGGGCTGCGCCGCTGCGCGCGCCGCTTCGGCATCAGCATCGCCGGGGGCGAGACGGCGCGTGTCCCGGGCACGGGGCCGGTCTTTGTCGCCGTCACGCTGACGGGGCGCGTGGAGAAGGGCCGCTGCATCACGCGCGCGGGGGGCCGCCCGGGCGACGCGCTCTTTGTCACCGGCCTGCTGGGGGGATCGCGGGCGGGCAAGCATCTCGATTTCATGCCGCGGCTGGCGGAGGCGCGCTGGCTGGCGGCGCATTGCCGCCCGCGCGCGATGATGGACCTGAGCGACGGGCTTGGGGCCGACCTTCCCCGGCTCGCCCGCGCGAGCGGCTGCGGGTACGAGTTGGGCGATCTCCCGTGCGCGCCCGGGTGCAGCCGCGAGGAGGCGCTGGGGGACGGGGAGGATTTCGAGCTGCTTTTCGCCGTCTCTCCCCGGATGGTCGCGCGGCTCCAGCGGCAATGGCCGTTTGCGAAACTGCCGCTGACCCGGATCGGGCGGTTGACAGCGCCGCGCCGCGCCGGAATCCTCAAGACTATCCAAACTGCCCAGACCGCCCCAAGTCCTTCCCCTGTTCATGGCTTCGATCATTTCGCACGACCCGAGAGAGACCTTTGAGATTGGCCGCCGCCTCGGTGCGGAGCTGGTCCGGGGCGACGTGCTCGCGCTCGCGGGCGATCTGGGTGCGGGCAAGACGCATCTCACCAAGGGGATCGCCGCCGGGCTGGGCGTGCTGGGGGAGGAAGTCACCAGCCCCACCTTCACGCTCATCCACGAATACCCGGGCGGGCGGCTGCCGCTCTACCATGTCGATCTCTACCGGCTCGAAACCGCCGCCGAGGCGCTCGACCTCGGGCTGGACGATTACCTCGCAGGCGACGGGGTGACGGTGCTCGAATGGGCCGACAAATTTGCGGAGCTGGTCCCGGCCCGGGCGCGCTGGGTGCGGCTGCGCGCGCGGGAGAGCGGGGAAAGGGAGATCGAACTGTGAACGCGCTTTTGGCCATCGACACCTCCACCCCGCTCGGCAGCGTTGCGCTGCTCGCCGACGCGCGCCCGCTCTTCTCCACGGCCTTCCAGGCGGGGCGCGGCCACGGCGCGTTGCTTTTCCCGGCGCTGGAGAAGGCG
>CAZYVL010000061.1:13599-14730 GCA_964651005.1 uncultured Chthoniobacteraceae bacterium
CGCCTGGCGCGGCTCGCCGCCGCCGGGGAAGCGGTGATCGCCCGGGAGCGGCTGGAGCCGATCTACCTGCGCGAGCCGCACATCACCCCGCCTCGCCCCCGGTAAGTGCGGGGAGCGGAGCGGGGAATCTGATTTCGCGGCCTCCGCCGCATTTTCGGGATTGGCGGCAGTACCCGGCGGCGCTACACTCGGGCCATGAGCGAAAGGAACGAGATCACCCCCGCGGAGGTCACTCCGTTCGAGTTTGACAACGCGCCGCTGGCCACGGACGCCTCGGCGAATCCGTTCCGGCTGGTGGTCGATCCCGTCATGCGCGTCAAGCTGCGCAAGGCGCTCTTCGATCTGATCGAAAACCACGACGCCCAGCTTGCCGGATACGTCGCCAACGGGCAGCTCGCGCTCGATTCCTACAAGGAATACATCGAGATTTTCGCCCGCAGCCTGCGCGACAGCATGGCGACCGCCGAGGGCGTGCAGTACCTGCTGGAGTCGTGCGGCTTCCGCGTCGAGCCGGGCGAGATCAATCTCCAGCCGGAAACCCGCTGGAAGTGAGCGTCCCCGGGTGGTGCTTTCGCGCCACTTCGGAGTTGCAGGAACCGGCGAACCGACCGAACATTCCCTCATGCTAACCAGCCAACGGATTATCGACGCCATCAACGAGCAGATCGGCAATGAATTCTCGGCGATGCTGCAATACACCGCCATCGCCGCGCACTTCGACAGCGAGACGCTGCCGGAGCTTGCGGCCCACTTCCGCGCCCAGGCCGAGGAAGAGAAGGAGCACGCCCACCGCTTCATCGGGTATGTCATCGACACCGGGGCGAAGGTGGAAATCCCCGCCATCCCCGCCCCCACGGGGCATTTCAAGTTCGCCGAGGACGCCGTGAAGCTCTCGCTCGACCAGGAGAAGAGCGTGACGGCGCAGGTCAACCGGCTCGTGCAGATCGCCAAGGAGGAGGCCGACTACACCTCCGACACGTTCCTCCAATGGTTCGTGACCGAACAGCTCGAAGAGGTCGCCTCCATGGAAGATCTGCTTCGCGTCGTCCAGCGCGCCGGGGAGGCGAACCTGCTGCGCGTGGAAGATTACCTCGCCCGCAAAAAGAGCGGCGCGCGCGGTTTCGCCACCTC
>CAZYVL010000062.1:0-6532 GCA_964651005.1 uncultured Chthoniobacteraceae bacterium
CTGCGCCTCGGCTTCGGAGAGACGGAACGCCTCGAAGAAAAAGGCCCAGACCGTCCGCTCCGGGAAAAGCAGGAGCGCCCAAAAGCGGTGGCGGCCTTCGTCGGCGTCTCCCGAATACGAAGCCACCGGGACGCCCTCGCGTTCGCCGTAGTCGGGCTCCGACATTTCCAGGCCGGGCACCCGCCCGAACCCGAGCTCCACCGCCTTGCGATGCCGGGTCACGGCCCGTCGGAGGCGCGTCGCCTCGTCGTGGCCGTCGGAAAGCTCCGCGCGGGTGATCGTCATCTGCTCGCGGCGATCCGCGCACCGGTAGAGCCACCGCCCCGCCTGCTCGGAAGGCCGCAGTTGCCAATATCCCGGCATCACCAGCCTCACCCCGTATTCGTCGAATACGGTTTCCCGCTTTTTCCAGTGAGCCATAGCAAACCCCAGCATTCCTGCCCGCCCGCGCCGTACCAAGAAAAATCTCGCGTGCCCGGCTGCATCAGCGCCCCGGGCGGCGCTCTTTGGGCGGTTCCGGGGGCTTCTCCGCCTCCAGCGCGTAGTCGAGCGCCTTGGTGAGCTCAAACTTGCGGGCCAGTTCGGAGACTTTCGCGCTGTTGGCGGCCTTGACCACGTGCGGATTTCTCAGCAGCGGGAGGAAACGCCCCTCGCGCAGTGCCTGGGCGATCGCCGGGTCTTCGCGCAGCGCGACAATCTCCGGCTGCCGCGCCAGCTCGCGCGCCCCGGGGAAATCGAGGAAGCGGTGGATCGCCTCCGGGCTGGCGGAGACGCGCCCGATCTTCCCGACCACGCCGTACATTTTTTCCGGGACCGGATCGACGCTTTCGAGCAGCGCGCCCGGGATCCCTTTTTCCAGCGAGTTCTTCATCTCCACCAGGCCCGAAATGGCGGCGCCCCGGGCGGGAGTTTCTCCCTCCCCCGCGCCGGGCCGGATGGCCCCCGTCGCCAGCGTGCCGAGAAACCGGAGTGCGACCGCCGCCATCAGCACGAAGACCAGCCCCGCCAGCACGCCGAGCAACGCGCCGCTCGTGCCGTAGGCGAAGCGGATGATGCGGGATTCCTGGTCGGTCGTTTTCCGGAAGAGCACCCCGCCGATAAACACGATGACGCCGTAAACCGCGAACGCCACCAGCGCCATGCTCACCGGGCGGAGAACGAAATCGGGATACCCGCTGAGCCTCAGCAGCGGCAGGGCCGCCCCGCCAACGAGAAACGCCGCGAGATACGCCACACCGAGGCCCGCCAGGCGCACCCCCTGGCGAACGACGCCGAGCCGCCAGCCGCGAAACGCCTCGTACGCGAGGAAAAGCGCCGCTGCGCCGAAAAAAGCGATTTGGCCACGGTCCATCGAAAGAAATCCGGAAAAGAGTGCGAAAACGCGGGGGTTGCGCAGCTTGCGCCGGGGTCAAGCCTCCGCGCCCCGCTGCGCGCGCTGGCGCAAGGCGTGGTCGCAGAGCACCAGGGCCGCCATCGCCTCCACCATCGGCACCGCGCGCGGCAGCACGCAGGCGTCGTGCCGCCCCCGGGCGGAGAGCTCCGTCTCCTCCCCGGCGGCCGTCACCGTCCGCTGCGGGCGCAGCAGCGTGGCCGTCGGTTTGAAGGCGACACGGAAAAAAATGGTTTCGCCGTTGCTGATCCCCCCCTGCACGCCGCCGGAGCGGTTCCCCTCCGTCCGCACGCGCCCCTCCCGCATCACGAACGGGTCGTTGTGCTCCGAGCCGGTCATCCGCGCCCCGGCAAAGCCCGAGCCGATCTCGAACCCCTTGGTGGCCGGGAGGCTCAGCATCGCCTTGGCGAGATCGGCCTCCAGCTTGTCGAACACCGGCTCGCCCCAGCCGGGCGGCACGCCCCGGGCCACACACTCGATGACCCCGCCCACGGAGTCGCCCTCGGAGCGGACCTGCTTGATCCGCTCGATCATCGCCGTGGCCGCCGCCGCATCCGGGCAGCGGACGATGTTGGCCTCCACCTCGGCTGTCGTCACCGTTTCGGGATCGACCGCCGCCTCGATGTCGTGGATCGTTTTCACGTAGGCGACGATCTCCAGCCCCGGCGCGAACCCGGCGAGCGCCTTTTTCGCCACCGCCGCCGCCGCCACCCGGCCAATCGTCTCGCGGGCCGAAGCGCGGCCGCCCCCCTCCCAGTTCCGGATTCCGTACTTGGCCTGGTAGGTGTAGTCGGCGTGGGAGGGGCGGAAGGCCGTCTCCATCTCCCGGTACGCCTCGGGCCGGGCGTCCTCGTTCATCACCAGCACGGAAATGGGCGTGCCGAGCGTCTTCCCCTGGAAGACGCCGGAGAGAATGCGGCAGCGGTCGGCCTCCTTGCGGGGGGTCACGATCTCGCTCTGGCCGGGCTTGCGCCGGTCGAGATCGCGCTGGATGTCCGCCTCGCAGAGAGCGATCGCGGGCGGGCACCCGTCGATGACGACGCCGACGCCCCCCCCGTGCGATTCGCCCCAGGTGGAGATCCGGAATAAATGGCCGAACTGGCTGGACATAACGGCGTGCATCAAACCAGCGGGCGCGCCGCCCCGCAACCTTCGATTTCCCCCGGCTTTCCGCTTCACCGTCTTCGCGCCGCTGGGCTATCCTTGCGGCACTTCCGAATCCCCCCGAGACCATCGGGGAACCTCATGAGCAACTCCTTCCGGTCAGCAGAGCCAGCCAGGGAAGACTTCCTGGAACCGTTCGTCCACAAGACGTTCCGCAAGATGTGGACCGCGAACGTGGTTTCCAACTTCGGCAGCCTCATCCAGTCCACCGGCGCGGCGTGGATGATGACGCTCATCTCGGATTCGACCAACATGGTCGCGCTCGTCCAGGCCTCCACGACGCTGCCGATCATGCTCTTCGCCCTCGCCTCCGGGGCGATTGCCGACAACTACCACCGGCGCAACGTCATGCTCGTCGCCAACTTCTTCATGCTGGCGGTCTCCGCCGCGCTGACCGTTGCGGCCTACTTCGGGCATCTTACCCCGTGGCAGCTCCTCGCCTTCACCTTTTTCGTCGGCTGCGGCACGGCGCTCAACAACCCCTCCTGGCAGGCGTCCATCGGCGATGTCGTCCCCCGTTCCGTTCTCCCCGCCGCCGTCACGCTCAACAGCGTCGGGTTCAATCTCTCGCGCAGCATCGCCCCGGCCCTTGGCGGGTTGATTATCGCGGCGGTCGGCGTGGTCGCCGCGTTTGCCGCGAACGCGCTCAGCTACATCGGCCTGATCGTCGTCCTCGCCCGGTGGAAACCGCTGCTCCCTCCCACCCGGACGCTGCCGCGCGAGGGGATCGCCGCGGCGATCGGGGCCGGGCTGCGCTACATGGCGATGTCGCCGAACCTGCTGCGGGTGCTCCTGCGCGCCTTCATTTTCGGGCTGGGGGCCGTCGGCGTGCTCGCGCTGCTCCCGTTGATCGCCCGCGACCTGCTCCACGGCGGTCCGCGCGACTACGGCCTGATCCTCGGCGCGTTCGGGCTGGGCGGCATCTTCGGCGCGCTGATCGTGGGGCGCGTGGAGGCGGCGCTCTCCACCGAGTCCACGCTCCGGGTGGCGTTCGTGGCCTCCGCCCTCTGCGCCTGGATCGCCGCCGCCAGCTCGAACCGCTTCCTCACCAGCGTAGGGCTTTTCCTGGGCGGCGCGTGCTGGGTGCTCACGCTCTCGCGCTTCAACGTCACGGTGCAGCTCTCCGCGCCCCGCTGGGTGCTCGGCCGGGCGCTGGCGACTTACCAGACCTCGGCTTTCGCCGGATTTGCCCTCGGTAGCTGGATCTGGGGGGCGGTGGCGCAGCGGGGCGGGACGCAGGCTGCCCTCGTCGCAGCCGGGCTGGTGCTCCTTGCCGGAGCGGCCCTCGGCCTCTTCCAGCCGCTGCCGCCACGGACTTCGCTTAACCTCGATCCGCTCGACCAGTGGAAGGAGCCCTCCCTGGCGCTTGACTTGAAATCGTGCAGCGGCCCCGTCGTCGTGGTGGTGGAGTTCCTCATCGCGAAGGAGGATGTGCACGAGTTCCTCGACGCGATGAACGAGCGGCGGCGCATCCGCCTGCGCGACGGAGCGCGGAAATGGGTGCTGCTGCGCGATCTCCAGAACCCGGAGCGTTGGACGATGAGCTTCCAGTTCCCCACCTGGATCGAGTACGTCCGCCACCACCAGCGCACGACCCGCGCCGACGCCACCGTGGGCGAACGGCTCCTCGCGCTGCACCGGGGGCCGGAGCCGCCGCGCGTGCGCTGGCTCATCGAGCGGCAGACCGCCTGGCCGCAGAACGGCGAACCGGCGTGACGCAAGGGAACCGGATCGGGTTTAAATCCGCGCCACCCATGCCTTCGCGGCGCGCAGAAGCGCCGGGGCGTCGGCAAGGCGGAGTTTCACCTTCAGGTTTTCGCGGTAGGTTTCGATGGTCTTCACGCTAAGATGCAGCTCTGCGGCGATCTCGCGCGTCGGCAGGCCGACCCCGATGAGCCGGAAGACGTGCAACTCGCGGTCGGAGAGGGGCGGGTTGGCCTCCGGCACGAGCAGGCGGACCGGCTCCGCCGCCAGCCCCTTGCCTTCCAGGAGGATGCGCATTTTCGCGCTCAGGTAGTGGCCGCCGGAGAGGATCGTCCGCACGGCGGTGAGCACCTCCTGCGGCGGCTCCTTTTTCATCACGAACCCGGCTGCGCCCGCCCGCAAGGCGCGCTCGGCGTAAACGAGTTCGTCATGCAGGGAGATGACGAGGATGGCGATCGCCGGGCGGAGCGCGCGGAGCTGCTTGATGAGTTCCAGCCCGTCGGCGTTGCCAAGCATCAGGTCGAGGATAATCAGGTCGGGCGGCGGATCGTCATCGACGGCGAGGATGGTCTGGGCGGCGTTTTCCGCCTCGCCGCAGATCGCAAGGTCCGGTTCGCCGGAGAGGAGCTGCACCAGCCCGCCGCGCAGCAGCGGATGGTCATCCACCACGAGCACGCGCTTCCGGCTCCCGCCTGCCGCGCCCGCTTCGGCGCTGGCGTCTGGGGAGGGCGGGCCGTATTGCATCGCGGCATTCTGGACACGGCGGCGCGCCCGCGTCAAACCCTCCGGTTTCCCGGGCGGAAGCCCGCGAACCCCTTATCCCGCCAGGGCTTCGCGGAAATCCCGGAAGCGCGGCGTCCAGCCGAGGCCGCAGAGTTTGCCGTTGCCGACCTGTTTGCTGCTCGCGCCCCGCTTGCGCTCCGGTCCGGCGGGGCCGCACGGCGGCACGGGCCGCCCGAAATGCCTGGCCAGGGCGGTGTAGAACTCCCGTTGCGTGAGCGGGTGGCCGTCGGTGACGTTGTAGATCCCCGCCGGAGCGCGTTCGCTCTCCAGCGTGAGCAGCAGGACGAGCGCCTCCGCCGCGTCGTCGCGGTGAACGGCATTGAGGATGCGCCCTCCCTCTCCTTCGATCACGGCGCGCCCTTCCAGGAATTTCTCCAGCGCCGCCCAGCGGCCCGGGGCGTAGACGCCGCCCAGACGTGCCACGGTGCCGCCCGCCGCCAGCACGATTTCCTCGGCCTCGCGCAAGATCTTGCCCGTCTCGTGCTCCGGCTCGGCCCGGCTCTCCTCGGTGACAACCGAGCCGTCCGCCTGCGCGTAGACGGAGGTGCTCCCGGTAAAGACGAAACGCGCCGGGCAGACCGTCTCCAGCACGCTGCGCGTCCCGTCCAGATAGATGCGCCGGTAGGCGTCGGCGTCGCCGCCGCGCGTGCTCGCGCAGGTGATCGCCGCGTCGAAGTGCCCCAGCGCGGCAAGCCCCTCCCGGTCGTTGAGGTCGCACGCGGTCACGCGGAACGGCTCATCGGAGAGCCGCCCGGCGGCCTCGGGGGAGTGCGTCAGGCCGGTCACTTTCCAGCCGAGCCGGTGGAGGCGGCGCGCCACGGCGAGGCCGATGAAACCGCAACCCGCCACGAGCGCGCGGCGGCCAGGGGAAGAGGAAGGAGAGGTCATTGGAGAAAAACGGGGGGAGCGAAAAGGCGGTCGAGTTTTTTGCTGAGCATGGTTTCGTCGTCAAAGACGAAAAAACCGCGAAACGGCTCTCCCGCAAGCAGCAGCGGGAGCCATTCCGCGTCGTCGGCCCACATCCGGTCATACGGAATGGCATCCGGCGGCGTCCAGAGCGGGACGGCCTCGTCGGTTTCGAACGGCTCGCCCTCGCAGCCGTGCGCGAGGAAGACGGTGCAATGCAGGCTGTAGCCGTCGGTGAACTGGAAGGAAAGCTCCCCGCGCGCTTCGGGGTCGAGCGGCGTGACGCCGACCTCCTCCTGCGTTTCGCGGATCGCGGCCTCCCGGGGCGTCTCCCCCGGCTCGATCTTGCCGCCCGGGGCGTTGATCTTCCCGCCGCCGAGGCCGCGCTTTTTGAGGATGAGCAGGAGCCGGTTTTCCCGGAGGATAAAGCAGAGGACCGCGCGCTCGCGCGGCGTCCACCGGGTCCAGTCGCAATCGAAATGAGTCACTTGGGTCACTTGGGGCGCGATGGCGGGATGATGCGGTGGGATGGGGGGCGCGTCAACCCGGGCGTCATTTCTCTTTTGCGGAAAGCGCCGCATCGAC
>CAZYVL010000062.1:6632-14717 GCA_964651005.1 uncultured Chthoniobacteraceae bacterium
CCAGCAGCGCCTTGCCGCCGTAGGCGTTGATTTCGTACCACGCTTCATCTGATTTGAAGCATTGCCGGAAGCGCACCCCGTACATTTTGTTCATCGGGATCTTGCGCAGGATCGCCGGGATGCTCAATCCCACACAGGCCAGGGAGATCACAAGACTGCCGATGGCGACCGCGGTCAGGTTCATAATGCGACTCTACGCCCCGCGTTGATCCCGCCACAAGCCCGTTTGCCCCGCTACCGCGTCGGCTGAACATCGTAAGCCTTTCCGCCTTCCGCGTGGAACTCCGTCAGCCATTCCTTCCCGTCCGGTTTGCTGCTGGCGACCGCGTGCTCTCCCTCGCCGATTTTCACGGCCTCCCGGGTTCTCAGCTTGCACGGGCCGGAAACAAGAGCCGTCAAGGTTCCGTGCCGGAGCTTTCCGCCCGCCCACTGGAGATCGACCTGAACCCCGCCCCTGGCCCGCAAGCCGTGGACGCTTCCCTCGGACCACTCGGCGGGGAGCGCGGGAAGCAGGGCGATCTCCCCGGTATGGCTTTGCAACAGCATTTCGGCGACGGCGGCGGTTCCGCCCAGATTGCCGTCGATCTGGAAGACGACGGCCCGGTTGCTCCAGGGGCACCCATCCATCAGGTTCGGGAACGTGACCCCGGTGAGCAGATCGAAAAGCGCCCCGCGGGCCTTGGCGCTCTCGCCGAGACGCGCCCAGAGATTGGCCCGCCAGGCGAGGCTCCAGCCGGTGTTGGCACTGTTGCTGAAGGGGGCTTTTGCCGTGCCGCTCTCTTTCTCAAGGCGCGCGAGGAGCGATTTGCGGGCCGCTTGCGCCAGCTCCGGGGTCGTGCGCGGGGTGATCTGCCACCCCGGCGCGACGGCGTAGAGATGGGAGAGGTGGCGATGGTTCGGCTCGCGCTCCCGGTACTCTTGCGACCACTCCATCAGGCGGCCATCCTTGCCGATTTGCGGACCGGCCAGCTTCGCCCGGGCCGCGCGCACCGCATCGACGAAGGCGTCGGTCTCGCCCAGCAGCTCTGCCGCCGCCAGGCAGTTGTCGAAGAGCTCCGCGATGATCTCCTGATCCATCGCAGGCCCCATATCCAGCCCCACCCCCTTCTTCTGCCCGGGAAGCAGGAAGTAATTTTCCGGGGAGGAGGAAGGGCCGCTGACCAGCTTGCCCGTCTTCGGGTTCGGCACCAGCCAGGCGAGGAAAAACTGCGCGGCCTCTTTCATCGCCGGGTAGGCCCGGTCCTTCAGGAACGCACGGTCTTGCGTAAACCGGTAGTGCTCCCAGAGGTGCTGGCAAAGCCAGCCCGCTGCCGGAGTCCAGAGCGTCACCCCCTGGACCGGAGAGGTGAAAAACCAGCCGTTGGTGCGGTGGGCGAGCACGAACCCGGGGCAGCCGAAAACCTCCCGGGCGGTCTTGCGCCCGTTCACCCGCAAGGCGTCGATCATGTCGAAGAGAGGCCGGTGACACTCGCTCAGGTTGGCCGTCTCCGCGGGCCAGTAGTTCATCTCGACGTTGATGTTGAAATGCCAGCCCGAGAACCACGGCGGGGCGAGCCTGTCGTTCCAGATCCCTTGCAGATTGGCGGGCAGGCCGCCGTCGCGGGAGGAGCTGATGAGCAGATAACGCCCATACTGGAAATAGAGCGCCGCCAGAGATTCATCGCGATGTCCTTCCCGAATCCCCCGCAGGCGTTCGTCCGTCGGGAGGCTGGCGGGATTGGAAGAGTTGGCAGGATCACCAAGCTCCAGCGACACCCGCCCGAAGAGCGCCTGGTAATCCTGGAGATGCGCCTCGCGGAGCTTCGGATAGGGAATCCGCGCCGCCGCCGCAAGACGCTCGCCGCAACCCGCCAGGGCGTTGCTGCCGCGATAATCGGTGGCGGCTGAGAGCAGCAGGGTGACGGCATTCGCCTTCTCCACGCGGAGAACCCCGTCGCGGCTGCTGACGCGCCCCCCCTCCGGCAGCGCCTGAAGCCGGGCGACAAACCGGGTTCCGGCGGTCGGCTTCCCGCGATCCGCCTGCCCGGAGAGTTCGATCCCGGCGTTTCCGTACGAGGCGCTTTCGGCATCCGCCTCGCGGTCGAGCGTGGCGCTAAAGCTGATGCGCCCCGGCTGGTTGCAGTGCAGCCGGATCACCACCACCGCGTCGGGCGCGCTGCAAAACACCTCGCGGGTGAAAACGGCCTCTCCCTCGCGATAGCGCACGGTGGCGGTCGCGGTGCTCAAGTCGAGTTCCCGGCGGTACTCGGTAGGTTGCGCTTCCCCTTCAAAGGCAAGCCGCAGATCGCCGAGCGGCTGGTAGGAGCCCAGCGGGCGGGGGGCCAGGAGTTCGTGCGCCGCCGTCGCCTGGGCCTTGTCATTTTTGCCCTCGAAAATTAGACGGCGAATCTCCGGGATCTTTTTGTACGCGCCTGCCCGGTCGAGATTTTGGGCGTGCCCGGACCAAACGGTGCCTTCGTTGAGCTGGAGCCGCTCCTGGCGCACCCCGCCGAAGACCATCGCGCCAAGCCGTCCATTGCCGACGGGAAGGGCTTCGGACCACGACGCAGCCGGTTTGTCATACCAGAGCATCGTTTCTGTGGATGGGGCGGCGACGGCGGGGTGAGACGCGAACATGACGGACGCCAGATACATCAGCATCCCGCGAAAAAACCAAAACGAATTCCTCATAAATAGCCTGGATGTTGTAAATGCCGATGTTATCCCGATTCATTGCTCCCGGGGAAATGAAAATCTTCCTCGCGCGGGGTTTGGCCGTGCGGGAAATCGCTCGCTCCCCGGCCTTTCCCCCGGTATTCTCCGCGCATGATCGCCCTTCGCATCGCCGCCATTTTCGGGTTTCTCGCCGTCGCGCTCGGAGCTTTCGGGGCGCACGGCCTCAAGGAAGTGCTGGAGCGCCACGGCACCGTGGCAACCTGGCATACCGGCGCGCTCTATCATCTGGTGCACGCCGTCGTGCTGCTGGTGCTCGCGATGCGTCTTTCCAGCACGGGCGGCGGCGCGCCCTCGCTGGCGTTTTGGCTCTTCGCGGCGGGGATCGTGGTTTTCAGCGGGAGCCTCTATCTTTATTCAACCACCGGCGTGCGCGCGTTTGCGCGGGTGACGCCGCTGGGCGGGCTGAGCCTGCTGGCGGGGTGGCTGGTGCTGGCGATCCGCGGGTTGAGATAGCCAACTACGCGGTAGGCGACCGGACGCTGCGAATCCCCTGGATCTGCATTTGCACGCTGACGCGCCCGCGCCAGGCGTTGCGTTCGATGCGGAAGGCGACATCCCACGGCGGGGGCGGCAGTTCCTCCGGCAGCGCGTTGAAAAAGATCGCCTCCCGTTCCGCGCCCTCTTGCGCAAGCGTGAGGCGGAGATGCTTCTCCTTGAGCACGACCGGCGCGCCCGCCGCGCAGACGCCGCGCGCCAGCCAGAGCGGTTGCGCGTTGCCGATGCCGAAGGGTTGCAGCCGTTCGTGGCTCTCCAGGAAGGCGAGATCGACCTCGCCCAGCGCGATCTCCCCGTCGAGCCGCACCGTGGGCTGGAGCGCCTCCTCGGTCAACAACGCGCGGGCGCGCTCCAGAAACCGCTCGCGGAATGCCTCGAAACGTTCCCGCCGGACGGTGATCCCCGCCGCCATTTCGTGCCCGCCGAATTTCTCCAGCAGCGGGCCGCACGCTTCGAGCGCCTCCATTAGCGAGAGGCCCGCGATGCTCCGCCCGCTCCCTTTGCCCACGCCGTCTTCATCGAACCCGACGACAAACGCAGGCCGGTGAAACGCCCGGCTCAGGCGCGAGGCGACGATCCCGAGGACGCCGGGGTGCCACCCGTCGCCGCCCACGACGAGCGCGGCGTGCGCCGCCGGATCGCCCACCTGCCGTTGCGCCGCCTCGTGCGTCTCCTTTTCCACGCGCTGGCGTTCGCGGTTGCGCGTGTCGAGCCGCTCCGCAAGCTGGCGGGCGCGCGCCGGGTCTTCGGTGAGCAGCAGTTCCAGCGCCTCCTCGGCCTCGCCGAGCCGACCCGCCGCGTTCAGGCGCGGCCCGAGCTGGAAACCGACATCGGAAGGCTTCAGCGGGAGGGAAACCCCCGCCTTCTCCATCAGCGCGCGCAGCCCCGGCCACCGCGTCTCCTCCATTTGCGCCAGCCCGCGCCGGACGAGGATGCGGTTTTCTCCCGTGAGCGGCACGAGATCGGCCACCGTCCCGAGCGCAATCAGGTCGAGATGCTCGCGCAGGTCGAACTGCGCCACGTCGAGAGGCCGTGTCTTGAGCAGGCCGTGGCAGAGCTTGAAGACGATCCCGGCGCTGCAAAGCGCGCGGTGCGCCTCGCCTGTTTCGCCTGCCTCGCCTATCGCGCCACCAGGTTGCTTCGGGTTGACGAGCGCCGCGCAACGCGGGAGCGCATGCGCCTCCTGGCATTCGTGGTGATCGAGCACGATCACTTCGACGCCGCCCGCCTCCAGTTCCTCGATCTCTGGAGCCGACGCGGTGCCGCAGTCAACGGCGATCAGCAGCCCGGGCCGGTGCTCTTCCACGCAACGGGTGATCCCCTCGCGCGAAAGCCCGTAGCCTTCCTCCATCCGGCGCGGCAGAAAGCAGGCGGGGTCCGCGCCGTACGCCCGGAGCATCCGCGCCAGCAGCGCGAGCGAAGTCACGCCGTCCACGTCGTAGTCGCCGTAGAGGACCAGGCGGCGGCCCGCGTCGAGCGCGGCGAAAATCCGATCAACGGCGGCGCGCATCCCGGCGAGTTCAAACGGATCGCCGAGCGTCTTGAGCAGCGGATGAAGAAATCGGCGCGCCTCTTCCACGCCAGTGTAGCCCCGGCGGACCAGCAGCGCGGCCACGGCGGGGCCGCACCCCAGCTCCCGGGCGAGAGGCCGGAGAGCGGATGGATCGACAGGGGCAGGAAGCAGCCAGCGGGCAGAAGGGTTCACAGGCGGGGGCAAACCGCCAGCATGAAGCCTCGGACTCCGCCGGGGAAAGGCAAAAAATCCCGCCGGAAATCTTCAACCGCCTCAGGTCGCTCCGCCTTTTTAGGCCGCCTCAGACCGCTTGAGGACGGGTGCATGTTGCTGGAACCCCTGGAACACGGTATCGAGCCAGGAGTCCAGCCCCGTTTCATAGTCGAGGTCGTTGTCGGAGCGTTCCGCGATGCGCACCGCGCCGAGCCGCTCGAACTCCGCATCGAGCGCCTTGCCGAACCCGCAGAAATCGGTGTAGCTCGAATCGCCAAGGGCGTAGACGGAGTAGTAGACGCGGGAGAGCGGTGCGGAGCGCGCTTTGAGCCAGTCGTAGAACTCCTCCGCGCCGGGGGGCGGCTCGCCTTCGCCGTAGGTGCTGGCGATGAGCAGGATGCGGCCTTCCAGGGCGTGCAGTTCAAAGCGGTAGTCCGCCATGTCCTTCGTGGACGGCTCGTAGCCGCGGTGGCTTGCCGCCGCCGCGACGGTGCGGGCGATCTCCTCGGCGTTCCCGGTGAGCGTGGCGTAGAGGATCAGGATGGATTGGCTCATGGCTTTCTTGCGGCTTTCTTGAGACTTTCTTGCGGCTTGGTCTGGCTCCGCGATTTCGCGGCCGACTTGTTCCAAGATGCACGATTTCCGCCATGTCCGCTTCCGCGAACTTGCCATCCGCCTTCGCGGCGTTGTTTGGCCTGCTGCCGAGCCTGGTCGAGTCTAACTGCCGCTTTCCAGCTTCGCCTTGACGGCGGCTTCCAGTTCTTCGAAGAGCGCGGGGTCGTTCTTGAGCGCGTCCTTGGCGGCGTCCCGGCCCTGGGCGAGCTGGCCGCCCTTGTAGCTGATCCAGGAGCCGCGCTTTTCGAGGACGCCCTGCTCCAGCGCGAGATCGAGAAGCGACCCCGTGGAGGAGATCCCCTCGTTGTACATGATGTCGAACTCGCACTCCGTGAAAGGCGGCGCGACTTTGTTTTTGACGATCTTGAGCTTGGTCCGGTTGCCGGTGACGGTGCCGTCGCTCTGCTTGATCGCGCCGATGCGCCGGATGTCGCAGCGGACGCTGGAGTAGAACTTGAGCGCCTTGCCGCCCGGGGTCGTCTCCGGGTTGCCGAACATGACGCCGATCTTCTCGCGGATCTGGTTGGTGAAGATGCAGGTGGTGCGCGCCTTGGAGATGAGCGCGGTGAGCTTGCGCAGCGCGGCGCTCATGAGGCGGGCCTGCGCGCCGACGGTCGTATCGCCGATCTCCCCGTCGAGTTCGGCCTTGGTGACGAGCGCGGCCACGGAGTCGAGCACCACGACATCGAGCGCGTTGGAGCGGATGAGCGTTTCGCAAATGCGGAGCGCCTCCTCGCCGGAACTCGGCTGCGAGACCAGGAGATCATCCACGTTGACGCCGAGCTTGCGGGCGTAGAGCGGGTCGAGCGCGTGTTCCACGTCGATGAACGCCGCCAGGCCGCCGCGCTTCTGCGCCTGCGCGATGATGGTGAGCGTGAGGGTGGTCTTGCCGGAGGATTCCGGCCCGAAGATCTCGACGATGCGCCCGCGCGGCACGCCGCCCACCCCGAGGGCGCGGTCGATGAGGATATTGCCCGAGGGAATCACCTCGACCTCCATCGAAGTCTTGTCGCCCAGGCGCATGATCGCCCCGGTGCCGTAATCCTTTTCGATCTGCTGGATCGCGAGGTCGAGGTTCTTGTTCCGCGCGGTGTTCTGCTTGTCTTCTGCGAGAGCTTCGGTCTTGGCCATAAATATCGGTTCGGGGGTCAGTTCGGGGGTGCGATTCGGGCAAAACCTTAGGCGTGCCGCCCCCGCTTGGCGAGCACGAAGCGCGTTTTATCGTGAAAAAATGCGATAAAACCCACCCGCGCTCCCGAAACCGCCGCCGCCGGGGAGATTCAAGCCTTCACCCGCTCGATCTGCGCGCCGAGGCCGTTGAGCTTTTCGTCGATGGATTCGTAACCCCGGTCGATATGGTAGACGCGGTTGACTTCCGTGATCCCGTCGGCCCTCAGCCCGGCGAGCACCAGCGCGGCGGAGGCCCGCAGGTCGCTCGCCATCACGGGGGCGGCGCTCAGGCACTCCACGCCGTCGATGTGGGCGGTCGCCCCTTCGAGCGCGATCTGCGCGCCCATCCGCTTGAGCTCCGCGACGTGCATGAACCGCTGCGGGAAGACCGCCTCCGTCACGCGGCTGGTCCCTTTCGCGCGGCTGCAAAGCAGCGCGCACATCTGCGCCTGCATGTCGGTTGGGAAGCCGGGGTACGGCTCCGTGTGCAGCTCCAGGGGGCGCGGGCCGCCGTTGCCGAGGACGGTGAGCGTGTCGCGGCCTGCCTCAATGCCGAAGCCCGCCGCGATCAGGGCGTCCGTCACCGCCCGGAGATGCTCCGGCACGACACGGCGCAGCGTCACCTTCGTCCCCGCGATGGCGGCGGCGACGAGAAACGTCCCCGCCTCGATGCGATCCGGGATGACGGAGTGTTCCGCGCCGTGGAGTTCGGCCACCCCTTCGATAACGATCCGGTGCGTCCCCGCGCCGGTGATCTTCGCGCCCATCGCGTTGAGAAAGTTGGCGAGATCGACCACCTCCGGCTCGGCGGCGGCGTTTTCGATGACGGTGGTGCCCCGGGCGAGCGTCGCGGCCATCATCACATTATCGGTGCCGAGCACCGTGGAGCCGAACTTGCCGCCGAGATCGACGCTCCGGCCGTTGAGCGCCGCCGCGAAAACTTTCACGTTGCCCGCCTCCACCCGCACCGCCGCCCCGAGCGCCTCGAAGCCGCGCAGGTGCAGGTCGATTGGCCGGTCGCCGATGACGCAGCCGCCGGGCAGCGAGACGGTCGCCTCCTTCTCGCGCCCGAGCAGCGGCCCGAGCACGCAGACCGAGGCGCGCATCTTGCGGACGATCTCGTAAGGCGCGGTCGTTTTCACCTTCTCCGCGCGGACGGTGACGGTGCCGCTCGCCCGCTCCACCTCCGCGCCGAGATGGCTGAGAATCTGGAGCATGTAGTGCACGTCGCTCAAGTCGGGCACCTGTTTGATGACACACGGCTCCTTCGTGAGCAGGCAGGCGGCCAGGATCGGCAGCGCCGAGTTTTTGGACCCGCTGATCCGAACCGACCCGTTGAGGCTATGGCCTCCGTGCACCAAAAT
>CAZYVL010000063.1:0-14484 GCA_964651005.1 uncultured Chthoniobacteraceae bacterium
AGGCGATGAAGCTCGGCGCGCACGATTACGTCACCAAGCCGTTCAAGATCGACGAGTTGCAGATGACGATCAGCCGGGCGCTGGAGTTCCAGAGCGCCGTCCGGGAAAACGTCTACCTCAAGAAGGAACTCCGGGAACGCTACAAGTTCGAGAACATCATCGGCACGAGCCAGAAGATGCAGCAGGTCTATAACCTGATGGCCAAGGTGGCCGACACCGACAGCACGATCTTGATCCAGGGCGAAAGCGGCACCGGCAAGGAGCTGGTCGCCCGGGCGCTCCACTTCAACGGGCGCAGGCAGCACCACCCGTTCGTCGCCATCAACTGTTCGGCCCTTCCCGAAAACCTGCTGGAGAGCGAGCTTTTCGGCCACCGCAAGGGGGCATTCACCGGGGCGGTGCAGGACAAGGTTGGCCTCTTCGAAGAGGCGCAGAACGGCACGATTTTTCTCGATGAAGTAAACTCCATGGCCGCGCCGCTCCAGACCAAGCTGCTGCGCGTGATCCAGGAGCGGCAGATCCGGAGGGTGGGCGACACCAAGAGCGCCCCGGTCAACGTGCGCGTGCTGGCGGCCACCAACGAGTCATTGCAGGAGAAGATCCGCACGGGAGGGTTCCGGGAGGATCTTTATTACCGCCTCGCCGTCATCCCGATCGAGATGCCGCCGCTGCGCGAACGGCTCGAGGACGTGCCGCTGCTCGTGCAGCATTTCATCCAGAAGGTCTCCCTCGTCAACCGCACGCCGCCGCCGAAGATCGAGGCCGACGCGCTCAAGTGCCTCGGCAGCTACGCCTGGCCCGGCAACGTGCGCGAGCTTGAGAACGCCATCGAACGCGCCTGCGCGCTCTGCGAGGGAGGCGTGATCCGCGCGAGCGATCTCCCGCCGCAGGTCAACCGCCACTCGGGAATGCCAGAGGAGAACCCGGCGGAAAATCTCCCCATCGGCCAGCCGCTCGACACGTTCGTGAAAAATCTGGAACGGCGTTTCATCGAGGAAACCATCCGCTTCAACGAAGGCTCACGCGATCGCGCCGCAAAGATGCTCGGCATCAGCATGGCAACGCTCTACCGGAAGCTGGCGAACTAGCCCTGCCGCTTTATCCGACGTAAAAGCCGCCCCGGGGCCGGGGGCACCTTTCGGGTTTACAACGGCAGGGGAGTGCCCCATATTTTCGCCCCTCATGTCCATTTTGATCCATCTTCTGCTCGCGCTGAACCTGCTTGTCGCGATCCTGATTATCCTGGTGACGCTGATGCAGCGGCCCAAGCAGGAGGGCCTCGGCGCGGCGTTCGGCGGCGGAATGACGGACAACCTTTTCGGCGCGCAGACCACGAATGTTCTGGTGACGACCACGCGCTGGCTCGGCGGCCTCTTTTTTGTGATCACGCTGGCTATTTCCGTCCTCTACGCGCGGCAGTCGAACCTCCAGAGTTCCATCCAGAAGGAGGTTCTCGGCTCTCCGCAGCCGCCCGCCTCTTCCGCTCCGGCCCCGGCGCCTTCGGTCGCCCCCTCTTCCGCTGCTACGCCTGCCACCACGCCTGCTGCTTCCCCGACGGCGGAACCGGCTGCGTCGGCTTCCCCGGAAGCAAGCCCCGCTCCCGCTGCCTCCCCGGCCGCCTCGGCGGCTCCGTCTGAATCGGCGGCTCCTGCAACCCGGGCGACCCCGGCTGCTGCGGAAGCGCAGGAAGCTCCGGCGGCTCCCGTTCCCGCCGCCCCCGCCGCGCCATCTTCGGCCACCCCTGCTCCCGCGCCCGCGCCTTAAAGCTAAGAGTAGAAGCCTCTTTTCCCCCGCACACCCGTGCGCGCCTCGCTCTCAGCGTCTTGCCCCGGCGCGCCTTTTGTGCGAAGGAGCGACATGGTTTCGGTTTTGCGCCGGTCGCTTCTGCTCCTTTCGCTCCTTGCAGCGGGCCTTTTTCTGGCCGGGTGCGACCGCGATTTTCATCGGGCCGATCTGGTCTTCCTGAACGGCGCGGAGCCGGAGTCGCTCGATCCCGCCTTGATTACGGGCCAGCCGGAGGGGCGGCTTGTCTACGCGCTCTTCGAGGGGTTGACCCGCTTCAACGCGGAGGGAGAGGTGGTCCCCGGCGTGGCGCGGCATTGGGAGATCAGCCCGGATGGCCGCGTCTACACGTTTGAGATCCGTCCTGACGCCCGCTGGAGCAATGGCGACCTGGTGACGGCGGAGGATTTCGTCCGGTCGTGGCGGCGGGTGCTCACGCCGGAGACCGGGGCCGACTACGCCTCGCAGCTCTACCCGCTGCGCAACGCGCGGGCGTTCAACGAAGGCAAGATCACGGATTTCTCCCAGGTCGGCGTGCGCGCCCTCAGCCCGAGCGTCCTGAAGGTGACGCTGGAGAACCCGACTTCGTTCTTTCTCGATCTCTGCGCGTTCGCGACGCTCGCCCCGGTGCACCTGCCGACGGTCGAGCGGTACGGCGACGACTGGATCAAACCGGGCAAGCTCGTCGGCAACGGCCCGTTCACCCTGGAGCAGTGGCGCGTCAACGACCGGCTGCGGCTGGCGAAGAGCGCGACGTACTGGGACCGCGACCGCGTGAAGCTCAACACCGTGGACGCCCTGCCGATCAGCAGCGCGACCACTGCGTTTAATTTCTATTCCACGGGCGCCGCCGACCTGCTGCTCGACAAGGGGCTGGTGCCCAACCAGATTCTCGACGACCTCAAGAAACGGCCCGACATCCACATCGCCCCGTTCCTCGCCTCGTACTTCCTGCGCTTTAACGTGACGAAGCCGCCCTTCAACGACCCGCGCGTGCGGAAGGCGTTCGCCATGTCGGTCGATAAAAAGCTGCTCGTGGAGAAGATCACGCGCGCGGGCGAGCCGGTCGCCGGGGGGATCGTGCCGCCGGGGACGGCGGGCGGCGACTACCACTCGCCTCCCGGGCTGCCGTACGACCCGGAAAAGGCGCGCGCGTTGCTGGCGGAGGCCGGTTATCCGGGCGGGGCGGGGTTCCCGCTGGTCCGCTACCTTTACAACTTCAGCGAGGGGAACGAGGCGATTGCCGTGGAAATCCAGAGGATGTGGAAGCGGGAACTCGGCATCGAGATCGACCCGCGCCGCCAGGAGTGGAAGACTTATCTCAACGCGATGAGCGAGATGGACTACGACATCGCCCGGGGATCGTGGGTGGGGGACTACAACGACCCGAACACATTCCTGGGGATCTTCGTCACCGGCGACGGCAATAACCGGACCGGCTGGAGCAACCCGGCCTACGACGCCTTGATCGCCGAGGCCGCGCGCGAGGGCGACCGGACGCGGCGCTTCGCCCTCTTCCGCCGCGCGGAGGAACTGCTGGTACACCGCGACGCGGCGATCTGCCCCGTCTACTTCTTTGTCGGCATCGAGTTTTATGACGGAGAGCGGCTCGGCGGCGTGCGCGCCAACCTGCTCGACGAGCATCCCCTTTCGGAAATCTACTGGAAAGCGAGGCCGGGGGCTGCACCCGCAAAGAAGTGAACGGGCGAGAAAAAAGGGAGCGGTTTTCGGGCTGGGAGGGTATCAAAGGGAGCTTCATGGAGCACCTTGTCTATTTCCTCTACCGTGCGGCATCGGGGACGATGGCGCGGCTCCCGCTGCGCCTGGTGTATCGTCTGGGTGCGGCGGTGGGGTGGCTCGGGTACTGGCTGCTGCCGCCGTACCGCCGTCTGGCGGTGGCGAATCTCCGGATCGCCTTCGGCAACGAGCACTCCCCGGCGGTGTTGCGGAAGATGGCGCGGACGCATTTCGCGCGGATCGGGGCGAATCTCCTCTCCAGCGTGAAGGTGGCCACGATGCCGCGTGAAGAAATCCTGAAATTCGTCGAAGTTGAAAACGCGGAGGTTTTGCGCTCGGAGGTGGCGCAGCGGCGCGGCGTGATCTTCGCGATGCCGCATATGGGGAACTGGGAGATTCTGGCGCAGTTTTTCCCACAGGTGTTTCCGCATAAAGCGGGGGCGATTTACCAGCGCCTCGGCAACCGGCGCATCGACGCCGCGATCCGCGCGGCGCGCGCCCGGCAGGGGCTGCGGCTTTTCGAGCGCGGGCGTGGCTTGGGCAAAGCGATCGCACTGGTTCGCGAAGGCGGCGGGGTGGGGGTGCTTGTCGATCAGCACGCGGGCGACAAGGGGATCTGGTGTCCGTTCTTCGGGCGGCTCGCCTCGACGACGCCGATGGCCGCGACGATGGCGCTCCGGGCCGGGGCGCTGCTGGTGCCCGGCGCGGTGATGACGGACGCGCCGGGGCGGTGGCGGCTGGTGGTTGGCACGCCACTGGAGATGCGCGCCGGGGAGGACGTCGGGCTGCTGGTCGCGCAGCTCAACCAGGCGATGGAGAAGCTCATCCGCCGCTCGCCCGAAGATTGGCTCTGGGTACACAACCGCTGGAAAACCCCGCAGCCTCACTTCCTGCTCGGCGGGTACAAGCGCGGCGTGGCATTGCCGCCCGGGTTCCCGCCGGAGCGGCTCCAGCCGTTCCGCATCCTCGTGCGCTCCAGCAACTGGCTCGGTGATGCCGTGATGACCACGCCCGCCGTGCAGGCGATCCGGCGCGGACGGCCCGACGCGCGTGTGAGCGTCCTCGCCCGGGGGAAGCTCGCGGAGTATTGGGAGCGCGTCGCCGGGGTGGACGAGGTGATCCGGATCGAACCGCGCGATTCCGTGTGGCGCGTCGCCGCGAAAATCCGGGGGCGCTTTGACGTGGCCGTTGTTCTTCCCAACTCGATCCGCACGGGGCTGGAAGTCTGGCTCGCCGGGATTCCCCGGCGGGTGGGCCGCGTGGCCGGGGGGAGGGGATGGCTGCTCAACCAGCCCGCGCCCGTTCCCCGCAAGAAAGGCAAGGCCAACGCGAAGGGGAAACCGCGCCCCGCGTCGCATCAGGTGTATCACTATCTGGAGATCGCCCGGAGCATCGGCGCGCTGGTGGAGGAAGAGCCGCAGGCCGGGCCGGAGTCATTCTTCCGCACGCCCGCGCTGGCTCCCCTCCCGCCCCAGCCTTCCCTGGAAGCCGCCGGGGGGACGCCGTGGCGGATCGGCCTCTGCCCGGGCGCGGAGTACGGCTCCGCCAAGCGGTGGTTCCCGGAGCGTTTCGCCGAGGTGGTGCGCGAAGTATCGCGCCAGCGCCCCGATTGCCAATGGCTGCTCTTCGGCGCGGCGGGGGATACTGCCGTGGGCGCCGAGATCGCCGCGAAGCTCAAAGGCTCCGGCGCGTGCGTGACGAATCTCATCGGCCAGACGACGCTCGGGGAGCTCATCGAGCGGCTTGCCACCTGCCGGTTGCTCCTGAGCAACGATACCGGCACGATGCACCTTGCCGCCGCGCTCGGCGTGCCGACGGTGGCCCTCTTCGGCTCCACCGAGCCGCGCCTGACCGGCCCGCTCGGCCCCGGCCACCGCGTCGTGCGGCACCAGGTGGAGTGTAGCCCCTGCTTCCTGCGGGAGTGCCCGCTCGACTTCCGCTGCATGAAGGCCATCGAGGTCGGGGAGGTGGTCGCGGCGATTCTGGAGCGGTGATCTCCCGGCTCTCAGATCCCGCAAAGTTCCTTGCCCCCGGGTCGCAATGGGGTACGCTCTCGGGCGATCCTTCCTCCTCCCCCCGACCGTGCTCGAACTCAAAGACCTTTCGTTCCTTGTCTCCGCGAAGCCCAGCGAGCTTGTCCTGCTGGGCGATGTCTCCGCGAAAATCCCCTCCGGCGAGTTCGTCGCCGTCGTCGGCCCTTCCGGCTGCGGGAAGAGCACACTACTGAAGCTCATTGCCGGGATTTGCGAGCCGACCTTCGGCGAAGTCTTCTGGAACGGGCGCAACCTGGAGACCGAGGGCGACTTCGAGCCGCACGAGATCGGCTACGTCCCGCAGTTTTCCATCGCCTACGAACTGCTGACCGTGGAGGAGAACCTCGACGCCGTGCTGCGGCTGCGCGTCAAGGGGCTGGGGGCGGAGGCGCGGCGCGAGCGGGCGGCCTCGATTCTCCGGCAGGTCGGCCTGGAGTCGATTGTGGATCGCCCCGTGCGGGTGCTCTCCGGCGGGCAGCGGCGGCGGCTCGCCCTCGCGCTGGAGATGACGACCGCGCCGAGCCTCCTCCTCTGCGACGAAGTGACCAGCGGCCTCGACCCCAAGGCGGAGGATGAACTCGTCGCGCTGCTGCGCACGCTCTCGCGGGAAAACTGCCGCACCGTCCTGAGCGTTACCCACTCGCTGCGGCATCTCTCCGCGTATGACGCCGTGCTCGTGCTGCACAGCGGGCATCTCGCCTATTACGGCCCGCCCGAGCACCTGACGCACTATTTCCAGATCCGCGAACCGGCCGATCTCTACCCGCAGCTTGCGCTGCGCTCCCCCGGGGAGTGGCATCGCTCCTGGCGCAAGCATTACAAGGCGTTTGCGCGCGGGGAAGCGTGGCGCGGGCAGCCCGACTTTTCGCAGGAAGAAGCCGAAGAGCCGCAAGATCTGCAAAAGCCAGAAGAGCCGAAGTTGAAAACCGACGGCAAGAAGGTCCTGCGAAAAGGGAGGGAGGATGACACCGCCGAAGAGTCCGCCGAAAAATCGGACGAAAAATCGGACGAAAAGGCTGCCCAAAAGGTGGATGAAAAGTCTGACGAAAAGCCGGAGGCGCATCCCGCCGCTCCCTCTCCCGGCGGCACCCCGGGATTTTTCTCACAGTTCCAAACACTGCTGGCCCGCCGCTGGCGGCTCTTTTTCCGCGATCCCTCGGCGTTCTGGCTGCAACTGGCGCTGATCCTCGGCTTCCCGTGTCTGGTGGTCATTTTCGCCCTGGGCGGCCTGCCGCAGATGCAGAACCTCTCGCTCCAGCACACGGGCGACATCATCAAGATGCTTAAGGAGAACACCGAGTTCTTCGCGCAGTCGAGCCGCGTGGGATCGCTCGTCTCCGGGCTGGTGATGTTTCAGGTGATCCTGCTCACGCTGATGGCCTCCAACAACGCCGCGCGCGAGGTGGCAGGGGAGCGGCTGATCTTCGAAAAAGAGAAATTCGGCGGTCTCAACGCGGCGGCGTACGTCGCCGCGAAGACGGTCTTCCTGATGGTGCTGGTGTTCGTGCAGTCGTTCTGGATGACGCTCTTCGTCAAGGTGATCTGCGGGTTCCCGGGCGATCCGCTCGCGCAGTTCGCCACGCTGGCGCTCGTCAACGCGGCGATGACCGCCGTTTGCCTCGCCATCTCCAGCTTCGCCCGGAGCGCGGAGCAGGCGTCGCTGATTTCGATCTATCTCGTCGGTTTCCAGCTTCCGCTCTCCGGGGCGGTGCTGGCGCTCCCGGCTTTTGCGGACGCGCTCACGCGTCCGTTCATCGCCGCGTACTGGGGCTGGAGCGGGTATCTCCAGAGCTTGATCGACACGCGGTTCTACGAGGCCGTGCTGACGATCTCGCAGACGAAGCTCAGCCACGCGGCGCTCTGCTTCTTCGTGCTGATCGCGCAGGTGCTCGTCGGTCTGTTCCTCGCGCTGGCCGGGTGCCGCAACTCGCGCTGGCCGGAGTAGAAGGCCGTTGGCCAGAGGGTCTTGAGGGTTGACATGGGGAGGACCGGCAGCGAACTCTCTGCGCGCGCGCCGCCGCCCCGTTCCGTTTCTTCCCGTTCATGGATCTCCCCGCCAAACACGCCCTGCTCGTCAGCCTCACCACCGCGCTTTCCGGCGGGGTGTTCCTGACCATCGCGGCGCGCTGGCTCAAGCTCCCCGCCATCATCCTGTTGCTGGCCGGGGGCGTGGCGGTCGGCCCGGAGGGGTTCGGGCTGGTGCAACCCTCCAGCCTGGAGGGGGTGCTGCCGGTCATCATCTCCCTGGCTGTGGCGCTGATCCTTTTCGAAGGCGGGTTGACGCTCGATCTCCGCGCCTTCGCGCGCGGCTCCCAGGTGATCACGCGCCTGCTCTCCGCAGGGGTGCTGGTGACGTGGCTCGGGACGGCGGTGTGTGTCTGGGCGATCTTCCGGACCACCCCGGCGCTCGCCGTGCTCGCGGGCAGCCTCGTGATCGTCACCGGGCCGACGGTGATCGGGCCGCTGCTCAAGCGGATCAAGGTCCAGCCCCGGCTGCACGCGATCCTCCACTGGGAGGGGGTGGCCATCGACCCGATCGGCGCGTTTCTCGCGGTGCTCTGTTTCGAGTGGCTCGCGGGCGGGAGCGGCGAGCAGGCGATTGCCAAATTCGCCGGGCGGATCGTCAGTGGCGTCGGCCTCGGCGTGCTGGGCGGCTGCGCCATCGCCTGGGTGTTCAAAAAGCGGATCGTGCCGCTCAACCTGCTCAACGCCTTCGTGCTGGCCGCCGCCACGCTGGTCTACGGGGTGACGGAGTGTGTCATCTCCGAGGCGGGGCTTCTTTCGGTCACGGTGGCGGGGCTTGTCGTCGGCTGGTTCCGCCCCGTGGAACTCAAGCACATCCAGGAGTTCAAGGCGGAGATCACCGACCTGCTCATCGGGATGCTCTTCCTGCTCCTCGCGCCCCGGCTGCGCTTCGAGCAGTTTGCGGAGTTCGGCGCGCAAGGCGCGGCGCTGGTCGGCTGCGTCATCTTTCTCGTCCGGCCATTGAACATCTGGGTCTCCACCCGGGGGAGCGGCCTCTCCGTACGGGAGAAACTCTTCCTCTCCTGGGTGGCTCCGCGCGGCATCGTGGCGGCATCGGTCGCCTCGCTCTTTGCCATGGCGCTCACGGGAAAGGATGTCGGCGTGGATGCGCGCTTTCTGGAGAGCTTCGTCTATTCGGTGATCGTCTCCACCGTGCTTCTCCAGGGGTTCACCGCCGGGCCGCTGGCGAAGGCGCTCGGCCTGCAACGCCCCGCACCGGAAGGGTGGCTGCTCGTCAGCGCGGGGGCGTTCGCGCGGCGCATCGCCCGGTTCCTGCGCGAAGAGACCGGGCGCGAAGTGCTGCTTCTGGACACCAACGCCCGTCTCGCCGCCGAAACCACGGCCGCGGGGCTGCCTGCGCTTTGCGAGAACGCGCTCAATACCGATCTCGCCGAGGAGCGGATCGAGTTCCAGAAGCTCGGCCATCTGCTTGCCCTCACGGATAACTCCGATCTCAACGAACTGCTCTGCAACCGCTGGGGCGGCGTGCTCGGGCAGGAGCATGTCCACCGCTGGAGCGCCGCCCGCCTGCAAACCGCCGCGCCCGGCGGGGAACGGCAGATCGTCTTTCGCGGGATTTCCCGTCCTTCGGTGATCGGTTCGGAGATCGCCTCCGGGGAGGCGTGGATGGAGACGGTGGTGGTCGGCGACACGCCGCCTGTCCTGGGCGGCCAGCCGTTGCTGGTCGCGCGCGAGGGGCGGGTGACGCCGCTTGCCCGCTTCGCCGAGTTCGGCCCGGTCCGCGCGGGCGACCGCATCCTGGTGTTGCGGAGGCCGCCGGGGTTCCTGGCGCGGAGTGTCGAAATGGCGCTCGACCTCCATGTGGGCAGCCTGGAGGAGCTTTACGACCGTCTTGCCGACGCGGCGGTAGCCTGCCGCCCCGCCGTCTCGCGGGAGGAGACACGCCGGGAACTCTCCGCGCCGGGGAGCAACGCCCTGCCCGCCACGCTCGGCCACGGCGTCGCCATTCCACACCTCTACAGCTCCGGCGTGGACCGCCGCCTGGCGATCCTCGTCCGGCTACCCGATTGCCTCCCCATAGCCAGCGAGGCGGGCGATGGCGCGGAGGCCGATGAGCCGTTGCGGCTGGTCTTCTTCGTCCTCAGCCCGGCGGGCGACCCGGAGGGGCATCTCGCCGCGCTCGCGGAGATCGCCCGGTTCTGCGCCGATGCGGAGAACCGCAAACGCCTCTTTGCCATGCCGACGCCCGAAGAGGCGCTCGCGCTGCTGCGCGCCGGGTGATTTTGCCAGGCTCGTTTACGCCGCGCTCCAGCGGCGGGCGAAGCGTTCGATGCGCTGCGCGCGCCCCGTTTCGCCGTCGATCTCCACCAGCGCGCCCCGGACGCCCACGACTCCGTTTGCCACGGGGAAGCGGCTCGGGAGATTGGAGAGAAAGCGGGTGACGATGGGCGCGATCTCCCGGCCAAGGATCGACTCCTCCGGCCCGCACATCCCGGCGTCGCAGAGGAAGGCCGTGCCGCCGGAGAAGATCTGTTCGTCGGCGGTCTGTACGTGCGTATGCGTTCCGACCACGGCGGAAACGCGGCCATCAAGATACCGCCCCACAGCGATCTTCTCGCTCGTGGTCTCGGCGTGGACATCGACAAAGATGACCGGCGTTTCGCGGCGCATCGCTTCCACCGCCTCGTCGAGCGCGCGGAACGGGTTCTCCAGATGCGGGAGCATGAAGGTGCGCCCCTGCACGTTGAGAACGCCGATCTTGCCCTTCGCCGTCTCCAGCACGACGCTCCCGCTCCCCGGCGTGCCCGGCGGGTAGTTGATGGGCCGCAGCAGGCGCGGCTCCGTGTCGATGTAGCCGAAAATCTCCTTCTGGTCCCAGACATGATCGCCCGTGGTGACCACCGACGCGCCGCTCCGGAGCAGGTCGATCGTGATCCGGGGGGTGATCCCCCGCCCGCCTGCGGCGTTCTCGCCGTTGACGATCATGAAATCGAGAGCATACTCGTTTTTCAGGATCGGCAGCAGTTCGATCACGGCGCGTCGCCCCGGTTCCCCCACGATGTCGCCCAGAAACAAGATTTTTACCATGCGCTTCCTTTATCGGAAAAACAGGAGTCTTCACAAATGATTTCCCCCCGCTGCCGGCGGCGGATCGGGGCCGGTCTGCTCGCTCTGGCGCTTTCGTTCCCCCTCGCCACGCCCGTTACCCACGCCGCCGAACCGCGCAGCGTGCTCGCGCCCAAGCCGGACTGGTCCGATCTCGACCCGTTCCAGAAGACGATCACGCGCGCGGAGTTCCTGCGGCTGCTCAACACGGTGTACGCCCCGGAGAATGCCTGGAGCGGCACGATCGAGGTCGGCAAACGCTCTGCCACGATCCGCGTGCCCGGCGCGTTCCGTTCCAACTACCATCTGGAGTTTGCCCCCGACGCCGCTTCGGCGCGCCCCGTCCCGCGTTACTGGACTCCCGCCGTGGCCCGTCGCGCCCCGGCGGAGAAGCCGCTTCTCGGGCTGACCATCGCGCTCGATCCCGGGCACATCGGGGGCCGCTGGGCCAAGGTGGAGGAACGCTGGTTCCAGATCGACGATGCCCCGCCGGTGATGGAGGGGGAGATGGCGCTGCGGACCGCGCGGCATCTCGCCGGGCGTCTCTCCGGCCTTGGGGCGAAGGTGGTCCTGGTGCGCGAGAAGAACGAGCCGGTCACGCGCGAACGGCCCAAGGATTTCAAAAAACTGGCCCGGGCGGAACTTCTGCGGATGGGGATCGCACACCCGCGCGACGGGTACTCCGGCCCGAACGATCCCGCCAAGTTCCGCTCCGTCCAGTGGCAGAGCGAGCTGCTCTTCTACCGCGTGAGCGAAATCCGCTCCCGCGCTGAACTCGTCAACGGGAAGATCAAACCCGACCTCGCCATCTGCCTGCATTTCAACGCCGAGGAGTGGGGTGATCCCGCCGAGCCGTCGCTGACGGATCGCAACCATCTCCACCTGCTCGTCAACGGCAACTACGGCCCGGGCGAACTCGCCAACGAGGATGTCCGCTTCGATCTTCTTTTCAAGCTGCTCACCCGCTGCGCGCAGGAGGAACTGCCGCTCTCCGGGGCGGTGGCCGACGCCCTCGCCGGGGCCACGGGGCTGCCGCCGTACGTGTATCATGGCCATAACCGGGGGCGGAGCGTGACGGAGAATCGCTTCGTCTGGGCGCGCAACCTCCTCGCCAACCGGCTCTACCACTGCCCGGTCGTCTATTGCGAGCCGTACGTGATGAACTCGAAAGGGTTCTTCCACCGCGCGGAACTGGGCGACTACGAGGGGAAACGGATGATCGACGGCGTAGCGCGCAAGAGCGTCTACCGGGAGTACGCCGACGCGGTGGCCGAAGGAGTGGCGCGCTACTTTCGCGAGAACCAGGCGAAAACCGCGCGGGAGTAAGTCCGGGCCTTGGTCCCTGACCTCTACGGAGTCTCCGCCGTTGCCGTCTCTGCGGGTGCCCGCAGCGGGTCGAGCTTCGCCCGGACATTTTGCAGCAAGGCGAGGAACTCCCGGAGCGCCGGGCTGCGCGGGCGGTTGCGCTTGAGGAGGATGCCGATCGGGCGGCGCAGCGTCGGGTTGAGCGGGATCGCTTTCAGCGTCCCCGCCTCCACCTCCGAGTGGACGCTTGCCAGCGGGACGATGGAGATGCCCTGCTCGATCTCCACCGCGCGCTTGACGGTTTCGATGTTGTCGAACTCCAGGGTATGCCCAAGCAGAACTCCCTGTTCCCGGAAATGGCGGTCGATGGATTGCCGCGTCGGCAGGTCGGGATCGAAGGCGATGAATTTTTCATTCTTGAGCGCCGCCGGTTCCAACTGCTCATGCGCCGCGAACGGGTGCCCCGGGTGGCAGATCACGACGAGTTCATCGTCCATGAACGGCTCGACGTGAATCCCCTTGCGCGCCGCCGGGTAAGCCACCAGCCCCAGGCTCGCCTCTCCACTGAGCACCTGCGCATACACCTGCGCGGAGCGCCGGTAGGAGACGTGAATCTCCACCGCCGAATAGCGACGGCGGAACTCCTTCAGGTACGGGGGGAGGTCGTGCAGCCCGATCGAATAGACCGCCGCGATGCGCAGATCCCCCGCCACCACATCCGCCAGTTCGTGGAACCGGTCGTCAAGCCCCTCGTAGATCGCCAGGATCTCCCGCGCCGCCTCAAGCAGCACCGCGCCCTCCGGCGTCACGCAGCATTGCCGCCGCCCGCGTTCCAGCAAGGTGCGCCCCAGCTTCTTCTCCAGGGAGAGAATCTGTTGACTCACCGCGCTCTGTGTCATGGAATTCACCGCGCCCGCTTTGGAAAAGCTGGCCGTATCCACGACATCACAAAAAATTTTCAGCGTTTCAATGTGCATGGGGGAGATTAAACATCCTAATAGCTCGAACCGCAAAGGGTCAACATCACTTTTATGAATCCGTCCATTTCCGAAAACCTGTCGGCGCTCCGTTCACAAATCGCCGAAGCGGCTGCGAAAGCGGGCCGCGCGAGCGATGAAATCGAACTAGTCGCCGTCAGCAAGGCCCAGCCTCCCGAAGCGATCGCCGAAGCGGTGCAAGCCGGGCAGATCGTCTTTGGGGAGAACCGGGTGCAGGAGGCCCAGGCGAAAGCGCCGCTCCTCTCCAGCCGCATTCGCTGGCATTTCATCGGCCATCTCCAGTCCAACAAAGTGCGCCTCGCGCTTTCTCTCTTTGAGCGGATTCACGGGGTCGATTCGCTCGACCTCGCCCGCGAGATCGACCGCCTCGCGGCAGAGGCGGGGCTGTTCCCAAAGGTTCTTTTGGAGGTCAACCTCGCGCGGGAGAGCAGCAAGCACGGCTTCGATCCCGAGACGTTGCGGGCGCAGATGGAAGCACTGCTTGGCCTGGAGCGCCTTGTTCTCGACGGGTTGATGGCGATCCCTCCCTTCACGCCGAAGGCCGAGGATTCGCGCCCCCGCTTCGCCGCCCTGCGGGAGCTGCGCGAGCGCCTTGCCACGGAGTTCCGCGTTCCGCTCCCCGAGTTGTCGATGGGGATGAGCCACGATTTTCCCATCGCCATCGAGGAGGGGGCCACTTTCGTCCGGGTCGGGACGGCGCTCTTTGGCGAGCGGAAAGGGAAGGCGTGGAAGCCGGAGAACGCCGCCAGCTAAAAACAAAAACAAACGCCGGGGGAAAATGAATTGCAGGAATTGGCGGAAAAAGCAAAGGGACCGCTGATTACGAATCAGCAGTCCCTTTGCAATTTGGACCGGTTTCTCTCCGGCTTTCTTAAAAAGTTCAGGCAGCCTTCAGGCGATACCGCGCCGGGCTGACTTTTTCAAGACCCTCCACGCGCTTCCCGGTCGTGACGAACCAGATATAGAGGTTCTTGTATTTGGTTCCGGTTTTCTCGGCGAGATCCTTGATCGAGATGCCGTTCTCTCCGGCTTTTTTTAATTCGGAAAGGATCTGATCTTTGAGTTCCCCGCGCTTGGCTGCGGGCTTACCGGCTTTCCGTCCTTTGGAGCCGGGTGGGCGACCCACTTTTCCCGGTTTGGCAACCTTGGTTGCCTTTACCGCTTTGGGAGCCTTGATCGCTTTTGCTTTCGAAGCCTTGGTCGCTTTTGTCGCTTTCCTGCCCCGGGTTTTCTTTTCCTGGGCCGGTTTGGCGGAAGTGGCAGAAGTGGCAGAAGTGGCGGATCTAGCGGATTGGGAGCCGGACCCGTTCAGGGCAAACCGGGCCACGCCGGTTTTCTTGAGATTGCCGATCGTCTTCTTGTTGGTGCTAAACCAGGAAGAGATATTGCCGGGTTTGGTGCCGATCCGGGCGGCGAGATCGCGAATCGCCATTCCTTCCGGACCCGCTGCGGCGAGCAAATCCAAAATCTGTTGCCTCAAGATCCCATGACGCCCCCTGCGCCCGTTCCCCGTTTTGCCCGTTTTCCCCGTTTTGCCC
>CAZYVL010000064.1:0-14302 GCA_964651005.1 uncultured Chthoniobacteraceae bacterium
AAGCGCCGCATCCAGAGCCAGGTCCAGATCACGCACGGGCCGGAGGTGCTCGGCAAGATCGGCGGCTTCGGCGGGCTCTTCCGCCCCGACTTCAAGGGGATGAGGGAGCCGGTGCTCGTCTCCAGCGTGGATGGCGTCGGCACGAAGCTCAAGATCGCCTTCGCCACCGGGAAACACGACACCGTGGGGCAGGATCTCGTCAACCATTGCATCGACGACATTGCGGTGCTCGGGGCCAAACCGCTTTTCTTCCTCGACTACATCGGCGCGGAGAAGCTTGAGCCTGCGGTGTTCGGGCAGATTCTTCGCGGCTTCTCCAAGGCGTGCAAGGAGGGCGGCTGCGCCCTCATCGGCGGGGAAACCGCGCAGATGCCGGGGATGTACCAGCCGGGCGAATACGATCTCGCGGGGACCATCGTTGGCGTGGTGGACCGCCGGAAAATGATCGACGGCAGCCGGATCAACCCCGGCGACGCGATCCTCGGCCTCCCCTCCAACGGGCTGCACACCAACGGCTATTCGCTCGCCCGGAAGGTGTTTTTCGAAACGATGGGGCTGACCGTGAAGGCGAAGCTCCCCGGCCTGCCGAAGACGCTCGGCGAGGAGTTGCTACGCGTGCACCGCAACTACCAGCCGCTGCTCGCCTCGCTGCCGGAGGGGATCGTCAAGGGGATGGCCCACATCACCGGCGGCGGCCTGCTTGACAACCTGCCACGCGTGCTCCCCGAGGGGTGCGACGCGGTGATCGAAACGGAGGCGTGGAAGGTGCCCGCGATTTTCCGGCTCCTGCAAGAGAACGGAAAGATCGACGGCGAGGAGATGTACCAGGTTTTCAACATGGGCATCGGGATGACGCTCGTGGTGGCGGAGCGCGATGTCGCGCTCCTCTCCCGGCTGACGGGGGGCCGCGTGATCGGGCGGATCGAAAAAGGGGCGCAGCGCGTGCGCCTGGAGAGATAGACCCCGCACCCGCGCTCCAGGGAAACATCCGGGAAAACCGACGCCGTTCGGCGTGGCATCCCGTGAATCCCTTGCAAGCGACGCCGCGCTCTGGATAAATAAGCTCCGGGAGAAGACCCCTCCGCCGCTCGGGCGCGATGGAGAGGAAAGCATCCCGTTTTTTCCCGTTTTCGTTCGCTTTCGTTCGAGTCATGCCAAAAAAAGACAAGAAAAAGCTCGTCGGCGTGGGGCTGGGGGCCGGTTTGCTCGGCGCGATCTTTCTTGCCTTGAAATACGCGATCCGCCCGGCGGGAAAGTCGCCGCTGCCGGAGACGATCTCCCCCGCCGTTTTCGCCACCAAGGTGCTCCACACCAGCCTCGGGCAGGTGATCTACCACGAATCGGGCGAAGGCGAGCCGCTCCTTTTCCTGCACAGCGTCTGCCTCGGCGGGTCGTCGTATGAATGGTCGAAGGTCTACCCCGCCTTCGCGGGGCGCTTCCGCGTCATCGCGCCCGATCTCGTCGGGTTCGGCGAGTCGCAGCGCCCCAACGTGCAGGCGGGCGCGGGCGATTACGTTCGGATGCTCGCGGAGTTGATCCGGGCGACCTGCTGGGGGGAGATGCCGGTCGTCGTGGCGAGCGGCCTGAGCGCGGGATTTTGCGTGCAGTTGGCCAGCCAGCATCCCGAGCTGGTTTCCCGGCTCATCCTGCACATGCCGACGGGGGGCAACGACTTCGGCCTCGCGCGGCTGCGGCGCGGCACGCGGCTGGCCGCGCGCATGGAGCTGCTCCAGCGTTTTCTCTACCGCAACTACCAGTCCACGCGGGCGGCGGTGCGCGGCGGCCTCGCGCTCGGCGGGTTCGTGGATGCCGGGCGGCTGACGGAGGAGACCGTGGAAGTCTTCACCACCTGCGCGCAGCAGGGCGGGGCCGAGTACGCGATCCGCAATTTCCACTCCGGCAGGCTCAACCTCGACCTGGAGCCGCGTTTTGCCTCGCTCAACCAGCCGGTGACACTCCTCTGGGGGAGCGAGCCGGGCCACCCGCCGCTGGAGGCGGGGCGGCGGCTCCAGAAGCTCGGCAGGAACTGCAACCTCGTGGTACTGCCGCGCCTGGGCGCGCTCGCCGCGCTGGAAAACCCGGAAGCGATGACCGAAGTGCTCAACGAACAGCTCGACTCCGGGTTGCGCGTGGTGCGGGATTGATCGGGATTGAACGGATCGATCTGCCTGCCGGTTTTCCGCTTTCCGGTCTCCGGTTGTTTGTCCATGATCGGCAGCCGCACGAGTACCCGCACGATTTCGATTTTCATATGTGGAAAGGACGCTTCAAGACCGACACCGCCGAGTTGCTCAAAGATTACAGCGAGTCGATCTCCTTCGACTGGCGGCTCTACCGGCATGACATCGCCGGGTCGCTCGCCCATGCCACCGCGCTCGCCGAGGCGGGGTTGATCTCCGGGGAGGAGCTGGAGGCGATCCGCACCGGGCTGCTCGCGATCCGCGAGGAGATCGACCGGGGGGAGTTCGCCTGGAAGCCGGAGCTGGAGGATGTCCACATGAACATCGAGGCGGAGCTGACCCGCCGCATCGGCGACGCCGGGGCGAAGCTCCACACCGCCCGGAGCCGCAACGACCAGGTGGCGCTCGACATCCGGCTTTACCTCCGCGCGGAGACGGAGGAACTCGGCACGCTGCTGGCAGAGGCGCAGAGGAGCCTCGTCGATCTCGCCGCGCGCAACGCGGAGATCGTCCTGCCCGGCTACACGCACCTCCAGAGGGCGCAGCCGGTGCTCTTCGCGCATCATCTCCTCGCCTATGTCGAGATGTTCGGGCGCGACCGGGAGCGCGTGGCCGACGCACGCAAGCGGATCAACGTCATGCCGCTCGGCTCCGGGGCCATCGCCGGTTCGACGATCAATCTCGACCGCGAGCGGATCGCGCGGCTGCTCGATTTCCCGGCGATCACGCAAAACAGCATGGACGCGGTGAGCGACCGCGATTTCGCCGTGGAGCTGCTCGCCGCGCTGGCGCTGGTGGGCATCCATCTCTCGCGGTTGAGCGAAGACCTCATCCTCTGGGCCTCGGCGGAGTTCGGGTTCGTGACGATCTCCGACGCCTACACGACCGGCTCCAGCCTGATGCCGCAGAAGAAGAACCCCGACGTGGCCGAACTGACGCGCGGCAAGAGCGGGCGGCTGGTCGGCAACCTCGTCTCGCTGCTCACGACGCTCAAGGGGCTGCCGATGACCTACAACCGCGACATGCAGGAGGACAAGGAGCCGCTCTTCGACTCCCTCGACACGGCGAAAGCGGCCCTGCGCATCTACGCGGCGATGCTCCGGGAGATCACGGTGAACGGCGCGCGCACCGAAGCCGCTGTCGCCGACTGGAATCTGCTCGCGACCGACGTGGCCGACTATCTGGTGCTCCACGGCGTCCCATTCCGCAAGGCGCACGAGATCGTCGGGAAGACGGTGGCGCTCTGCCTGGAGCGCGGCTGTGGGCTGGCGGAGCTGCCGCTGGAGGCGTACCAGGCGCTTTCGCCCGCCTTTGAGCGCGACGTGTACGACATCCTGAGCGTCCGCCGCTCGATCGACGCACGGACAAACGTCGGCGCCCCGGCGGCGGCCAATGTGAAGGCGCAGCTGGAGAGGTGGCAGAACGCGCTGGGAACGCCCTGAGTTCTCCCGCCAGCCAGCCACGGTTCCCTAAACTCCAGCCATGCACGCGGTGTGAAAACCCAGCGGAAGATTTTGACCCGGCTGACGTTTCTACTCCGGGGCATCCTTGGCCTCCTCCTTTTCCTGCTGGCTGGCACTTTTGTCGGCGCGCCGACGGGGAAGCTCTGGCTGCAATCGCACACGCTCTCGGCGGCCTTGTCCGATGCCCGCTCGGTCCGCATCGTGGAGTTCACACCGCTTTCCCTCGATCCGGGTTCAGAAAGCGTCATCCGCAAAGAGGTGATTCTTCAACGGATCACCCCGAGCCGGGAACAGATCAAAGCACTGCGTGCCGCCACCGGGGTGTCTCCCGTCGTCCTCCAGTTCAGCATCGTCGAGGCAGGCTGCTTCACCCCCCACCACCGCGTCGAAGTCCTTCGCCGGGATGGATCGACCTTCCGGTTCGATGTCTGCTTCGAGTGCAACAAATTCTGCGTCAACGGGAAATCGCCCGAGCCGATCCCCGCTTCCTGGCTCTCCCCGCTGCGCCGCTTTTTTCCGACATCGGTTTGCCGCTGCATCGAAACGAAGGGGAGTATCTTCAGCCCGCGCAAAGCAAGGGACGTCCTGATTAAATGAGGCCGCCCGGAAAGGGTCAAAAATGACGGGCTTGCCAACGGGTTTGTTTTAGGACAACGCCGGACTCTCGAAGATGCAAGCAACTTTTTTGCTTTTCGATAAAAGTGGCGGATCAGGTAAAAATAGGGATGACTTATATCAGGGATTTCAGTATGGATGCCCCGGTATCTGAGTCATCTTCAGTCATCCACGCTAAGCAATCAATTATCATGCTCCTATCCTTTCACGCCATGATCTCTCATCGGTAAATGCTATCGACCTTAGGGGCTGCTTTTAAGTTCCTGCGCATCTTTTGCGCAGTCGGTCTGATTTTTATCTCGCTCTGGGCACTGCTGCTGCCGCCGCTATTTCCTTACAGCACGCACGCGATTGTCAACGCGAAGGCAGTGACGATCAGGACCAGAGACGAAGGCCAGGTGAGCAACCTTCCAGAAACGCGGGCGGCATTACTGAAGGCTGGCGACCGGGTTGCCACCGTGAAGCGGGATCTGGTCAAAATTCAACGGGACCTGGAGAAGCGGCAATTTACACAATTAAAGCTAAAGGAGGAGATCGAGAGCCTTGGTAAGGCCATTGATTCGCGGAAGAAAAAGCTGCAGGAGACCCAGGCGGAGGTGGCAACCGAACGACTGAGCGCCATACGGGAAATGGAACTCATGTATAAAGGAGCAGCGGAGAAGGTTCGTATTTATATGGAGGAGGCGGCGGAAAAACGAGCCGGCCAGAAGCGCGTGGCTCCTTTATTTTCAGACGGCATTGTGACCGCGGCCCAATGGTCGGAAACCCGGCAGCAAACCATCGAAGCAGAGAAAAACCTTTCGATGGCCGAGTCCGAACGGGCGCTCTGCGAGGTCAGGCTGGAGAGGATGCGCGCATGCAAGGAAGTTCCGGGTAAAGGCTTCAATGAAGCCGCCTTGAAAAGATGCGACACCCTGGAGCAGCAAATCAGCAACCTGCAAATCCAACGGATCGAATTAAGCGCGGAACTTGGCTCGGTGGAAAACCAGATCGCATTGGTCAAATCCTACGAAAATTCCGACCTGAGCTACGACCTGACCACTCCCATCGACGGCATGATCTGGCGTCACCACGTGGTGAACGGAGAGAATCTCGGCAGCGCCGAGAGCGTTGTGGAAATGGCTGATACGCATTCGCTGTTTATCGAAGCCCATCTGAATAGAAATTTCATCAATAGCATCGCGATTGGCGATAAGGCGACTGTCTATTTGCTGGCTCAATCGCGCTTTATCGAGGGGCGGGTGACGGATATTCAGGTTCAGGAGCGCACCGTCCAGAACGCCAATATTATCAACACCCTTGAGACGGATGCCACCGTGTTGCGCGTGAATATTGCGGTTGAGCCTGGGACATTGAAGCCAGGTAACATCGGCCAGTTGGCGAAGGTGGTGCTCTCGAGCGGAAAGCTGGGAAGGCTCGAAGGCGGTCTGATCTGGTTGAGTCTGCTTCTCCAAAGCCACAAATGATCAGCGACCTTTACCCCGAGGTTTTGGCAACCGCCCTGTTGTTTCTGGGGCTTTGGATGATTTCGTCCACAGCTTTATACTCCAAAACATTGCCCCGCCTGTTGGTTGCATTGGCATTCATCCTCGTTACCGTGCGGTACGCATGGTGGCGTTTGCACGACACCCTTGTCCCGCTTTCCGCGAGCCCGGAGGCGATCTGGACCTGGCTTTTTGCGACCGCAGAGATGGGCGCGGCGCTCGTCCTTTCCTGGCACTTTATTGTATTGGTCAAACCGAGCAATCGAAGCGGCGAGGCCGACCGGGCCGAGGCCTTAATGAGGAGCCGCGGGACGGTAAAGGGCGTTGATATTCTGATTCCCACCTACAATGAGCCGGAGGATGTGCTCAAGCGCACGATCATGGCGGCAAGACGTGTTGACTACCCGGATTACGGCGTTTGGGTTCTGGATGACGGAAACCGGGAGTGGCTGAAGAACTTTTGTCAGAAACAGTGCGTTTCCTATGTGACCCGGCCCGACCGCAAGGGGTTCAAGGCGGGCAACCTGAATCATGCGTGGAAAAAGACCCCCCGGCCGATCCTGTGCGTGGTCGATGCAGATTTTGCCCTGGAGCCGAATTTTTTGTGGCGCACAGTGGGGTTGCTGGAGGATCCGGGCATCGGAATCGTGCAGACGCCCCAGTTTTTCAAAAACCCCGATGCGATCCAATACAATCTATGGGGGGAGAAGGCGTGGCCGGAAGCGCAGTGCATGTTCACCGACGTCATGCAGCCAGGGCGTGACACCTGGGACAATGCCTTTTGCTATGGCACGGGTTTTCTTATCAAACGTGAATGCCTGGAACTGACGGGGGGAATCCCGGAGGCCACGATCACGGAAGACATTCACACCTCCTATTTGCTGCTCTCTCACGGCTATAAGACCCGATTCCTGAACGAGCGGCTAAGTTCGGGATATGCAACCCAGAATATCGGGGGATTCGTGCGCCAACGCGCTCGCTGGTGCGTTGGAACGTTGCAGTGCTTCTTCGTGGAAGGCGGAGTCTTGCGGGCAAAACGCATTTCGGTTCTCGACAGGCTCTTTTTTCTGGACCCCGTGCTTTACCACATCGGGAGCATCTGGACCTTTTTCCTGCTGCTCGCACCGGCAATCTACTGGTGGTTCGGCATTTCTCCGTTCCATTCCGAGTTCGGCCATCTTTTCGTCGTATTCGCACCGCGCATGCTATTGAGCATCTACGGGCTGTATTGGCTGAGCGACCGCAAGACGCTTCCGTTTGTGTCGGAGATCGGCCGCGTGGTCGGCATATTCCATCTGATGTCCCGCATTCTTAATGTTGCATTCAATCCCTTTAATCAAATATTCAACACGACAAGCAAAAAGCTGGATTCGACGGTGACGCGGATCGACTGGCATGTCATGTGGCCTCATGCCGCGCTGCTGTTTGTCACGATTGGCGGGCTGGCATTTTGCCTTTTTGGATCAAAAGGCGGGGCATTTTTTATGCGCGCCAACGTTGGCCTGATGATTTCACTGACGATCTACACGGTCTGGCTGATGTTCTTCTCATGCCTGACCTGCGTGCAAAGGCCGATCCCCAACGGCTTGCTCAATACAGTGGACACCGTGCAGTCGGGCAGCATTCGAGCTACGGCCAAAGTGTTGTTTGCCAGGATGTTCAAATGACAAACAGAATTTTACTCGGCGGATCATGCCTGTTTCTGGCGCTCGCAATGTGGGCCGGGGCGGCCAAGGCGGCGCCTCGCGAGGAACACAGCGTGCTGTTGATTGCGGGGCAAAGCAGGGAGGAATTTCGGGGCTATTTGACGGATGTTTCCAAAAACGGGGCGGCATGCGCCAGGCCCGGCGGCGCGTCCTTTTACACATCTCTGGACCTGCCGGGCATCACGTCGCCACACGCCAATGAACCGGGGGATCACCACCAGGATCTTGAGTATTTGAAACTGGTGCAGGATCCGTTGATTATTCAGGTCGGCCTATGGCTTTCCGCGGAGCAACTGCCCCGCATCGCCGCCGGGGAATACGACGGACAAATCGCGCAGCTATACCAGAGCTTCAATGAGCTGAAACGCCCCGTCCTTTTAAGGATCGGTTATGAGTTTGACGGGCCGCATAACCGGTACCCTCCTCGTGCCTATGTCAAAGCCTACCGGGTTATCGCAAGGGCCATGAGGAAAAACCGCGACATCATGCTGGTTTGGCATTCCTACGCCATGCTCCCCACGTACCAGGATATTCCCATTGAGGAGTGGTACCCCGGGGATGAATTTGTAGATTGGATTGGCGTCAGCTTTTTTCAAGTTGGCGAAGAGGGCTTTCATCGGGGGGCCAACCGCAAACAGGTTCTGGAATTTGCCCGCGCCAAAGGCAAGCCCGTGGTGATTGCAGAGGCTAGCGCCATCCGTTATACCCGTCGGCAAAAGGCGCTCACCGGCCAGGCTTACTGGGATTACTGGTACAAGCCACTTTTTGCCTTTGTCGAGGCAAATCCGGAAATCAAGGCCGTCAGCATCATTCATGTGAACTGGGATTCGCAGGCACAACACCGGAAATTGGACTGGGGCGACTGCCGCCTGGATAGCGATCCCATTGTACTCGAAGAGTGGCGCAAGAAAGCGAATGAGAAGTATTGGATTCCGGTAAATGGCAATCTCTATGGATCAGTCAGGAATTTAATCACCACAAAAAACCTCCCTCACCACCCCCTCCCCAACACAAAAACCCCATGAATCACACCCCTTCCCCAAAATCAATTAAAGGCATTCCTTGCATCTCATTCGGATTTTCAGCAAAACGCCGACTGCTGCCTCTGGCCGCCCTGGCCGTTGTCGCCCTGGGCGCCAACCCATCTCATGCCGGCACCTTGCTCGACATTTACTCCAAGGCGATAACGGAAGATTCCGCCGGCAGCGTTGCCCAATACCGGATCAAAGCAGCCGAACAGAACGTCATAACCCAGAAGCGCCACTACCTGCCGCGTCTTTCCGCGCTCGACCGTGAACTTTGGATCTATCAAGACATCGTCGAGAGCGGCAACCCGGTCTTCAATACGGGCAGCGCGGATTACGCCAGCAACCATTTCAGCCTGGAACTCGACCAGCCGCTTTACGATTCGACGATCCAGCCATTGGTGAGGGCGTCCAAGGCCAGAAAGCAACAGGTTCAGGCCCGTCAGGAAGTGGCGGCAAATCAGAAAACCCAGGAAATTATCGAAGCATTCTTGCGGGTAGCGCGCTTTCAGGATCTCATCCAATCTTCCGATCGGGCCATCGCGCGTCTGGAAAAAGAGCAGGATTCGATCACCAAGAGTCATGATGCGAAAATCGCCACGTTCACGGACGTTCAAACCATCAATCTTGCCCTCGCGTCCTTGAAACGGGAGCGGAGCAACTTCAACCAGCAGTTGTACTACGCATTAACCAGAATCGGAATCGGCGGCGAGATTCTCGAATCGAAGCGGATACGCTTGGCTTCGAACGCCGATGCGGCATCGAGCCTCACCGCGATGGATGATGATGAAAATCATCGGCCCGAAATTGAGATTCTGCGGGCGGAAGCCGCTGAACTTGGGCATCAAGCCACCGCGGCGAACCGTCTTTCGTGGCCGGTATTGAGCCTCTATAGCCAATACAATATCGACAAGGACGGCGGTTCCGTTTTTGGCGGCTCTGTGGATGTAAGGAGTTATGGAATCGGCGTGGCTGTGAGATGGGACATCTTCAACCGAGGGGTAAACCGCTCGACCGCGAAGGAATTAAAGTACCAAAAGATGGCCAAGGAGGCGGAGTTGCAAAACATTCTACGCCAACGGGACCGGGAGAACGCCTACGGCCGTGTGTTGCTCAAACAGTCCAAACGCAACGTCGATGAACTTGCGGATCTGGTAAAGCAACACAAGGTACTCATGGATGCCGCCGCCCGCGCCTATAAGGAAGCCAAGGACTCCTACCTGAATTCAATCACCACGTATCTGGCTTATGAGGCTACTGTACGGGAGTGGATCAATGCACGGAACGACCTGTTGCTGGGCCGCGTCTCCTTCTGTGCCCAATCCACAGGCTGGAATGCCGGGCTTGTGAAAAAAGTTGACGCCCTATTTATCACGTCAAAATAGTCAGAGACCTTCAGCAAGACCGGATACCTGCTCTCCGTGGCGACGGAATGTCCGCTCGCCCCGGCGGAATGCGGCTGCTCAAATGGAGGAGCCGGGCAAAGAGATCGCGGATGCACTTCGGGCGTCGGCCTCACACCAGGCTTGCGCTCCAGGGGAGCACTCGTCGAAAATCCGCTCATGAAGCGTTCCCCTTTGCTTCCTCGCGAAAAAAGCGCGGTTTGCCTCGCGCTCCTTCTGGCGCTCTCGTGGTCTGCGGGGGCGGCGCAACCGGTCGATGCATCTGCCGATGCGCCGGGTGTCCGGCATCAGGTCGATCTGGCGGCGCTCCCTCCGCCTTACGCCACGGAGTCGGTCCATCATTCTCCCTCTGTGGTGAAGCAACCTGCCGGCGCCACCCTGCGGGTGCCGGAAGGATTCGAGGTGAGGGAGTATGCGCGGGGCTTCAAGAACCCGCGTTATCTTCTCACCGCGCCCAATGGCGATCTTTTCGTGGTCGAAAGCTCCTCCGGGGAAATCCACCTCCTGCGCGACACCGACGGCGACGGCCTGCCGGACCGCAACGAACTTTTTCTCTCCGGCCTCAAGCAGCCGTTCGGCCTCGCCTTCTATCCCCCGGGGCCGCAGCCGCGCTTTCTCTACATCGCCAATACCAACGGCATCGTCCGGGTGCCGTATGAAAACGGAGACCTCCGGGCGAAGGGAACGCCCGAGCCGATCGCGAGCCTCTCCTCCGGCGGGCGGCTGGAGGGGGGCGGGCATTGGACGCGCGACATCATTTTCTCCCGCGACGGGAAGCGGCTCTTCGCCTCTGTCGGTTCGAAAACCAACGTGGATGAGAAAAACAACCCGATCGAAAACGAGCGGGCGCGCATTTTCGTGCTGAACCCGGACGGCTCGGACAAACACCCGTACGCGACCGGCTTGCGCAACGCCGTCGGCCTCGCCATCAACCCCGCGACCGGGGATCTCTGGGCCTCGGTCAATGAGCGGGACGGTCTGGGGGACGACCTCGTGCCTGACTACATCACCCACGTCCGGGAAGGCGGCTTCTACGGCTGGCCGTGGTTCTACCTCGGGAATCATCCCGACCCCCGGCACAAAGAAAATCCGCACACCGAACTCGCGCCGAAGGTCATCCTGCCCGACGTGCTTCTCCAGGCGCATTCGGCTTCGCTCAAGATGATCTTCTATACCGGCTCGCAATTTCCCGAGGAATATCGCGGCGACGCCTTCGCCGCCTTTCACGGCTCGTGGAACCGCAAGCCGCGCACCGGGTACAAGATCGTCCGGGTGCCGTTCCGGGATGGGAAACCGGAGGGCGGGTATGAGGATTTCGTCACCGGGTTCCTCCTCCCCGATGGCAACGTCTGGGGCAGGCCCGTCGGGTTGACGATTTCCAAAAGCGGTTCGTTGATCTTCAGCGAAGACGGCAACGGCACGCTCTGGGAAGTCCGCTGGAAGAAGTGAGGAAGGCGGACGCCTCGGGCTGCCTCCAGACTAATCCGATGCCAGCCGGGGGCGGACCCGGGTGGTGCGGAGCATTTCGCCAATGAGCCTGTCGGCGAGCGGCGCGCAAAACGCCGCGTCGTCCGCGCGGTTGTGCTCCTCGTGCGGATCGGTGGCGAGATCGTAGGCGAGCGAGCCGAAATGGCCGTAGTGGACGAGCTTGCGGGTGCCGTCGTGAATCGTGCGCACGCGGATCGCCCCTCCCTCTTTCTGATCCTGCTGGTGCTCGATGAGGACCGGCACCGGCGGCGGCTCCGAACCGGCGCGCAGCGACGGCGCGAGCGAACGCCCTGCCAACGCTTCCCCCTCCACCGGAATCCCGGCGAGATCGAGCGCGGTCGGGAGGAGATCGAGCAGCGAAACCGGCGTGGACCAGCGCGCGGAGGGCGCGCCGGGCAGCCGGAGCAGAAACGGGATGCGCTGAAGCTCCTCGTACTGCCAGAGCGACTTTTTGATTAACCCGTGGGAGCCGAGGTAATCGCCGTGGTCGGAGAGAAACACGACGACGGTATTTTCGCCCAGCCCGGCGGCCTCGACCTGATCGAGCACGCGCCCGACCTGCTCATCGACATGCTCGATCATCGCGTACGTCTCGGCGAGCGCCTCGCGCAGTTCGGCTTCCTGAAACCCGGAGCCGAACATGGCGGTGCGCTGGCGGCCCAGGGCGGGGAGCGGGTCGTCCTTGAAGCCGAAAGTCGGGTTGATCTCCAGCGAGGCGGGATCAAACCGCTCGCGGTAGGGACGCGAGGCGACAAAGGGGTGATGCGGATCGGGGAACGAGCACCAGAGCAGGAACGGCTCCGTGCGGGTGTGCGCGGCATCGAGAAACGCAATCGCGCGGTCGGCGACCCACTGGTTGTAGTGCAGCTCCGGGGGGAGATTGCGCATCGCGTCGGGGAGGAACCACCCCTCCAGGCGGCCTTCGCGGTGCCAGGCGGCGGGATTCTCCAGCCTTTCGTGCAGCCAGCGGACGTAATCGCCGCTGACGTAGTATCCGTGCCCGCCAAGATAATCGGCAGACTGGAAGCCGTAGTAATCCGGCGGCAGGCAGGTCAGCCGTCCTTCTGCCCATCCGGCGCGGCTCTCCGCCGAGAATTCCGCGTCGCAGCCGTACGGTTGCAGGTGCAGCTTGCCGACGCTGTGGGTCCGGTACCCCGCGTTCGCGAGCCGCGAGGGGAGCGTCGGAAGCGATGGGTCGAGCGGCTGGCCGTTGGTCATCGTGCCGTTGGCCGACGGGGTGAGGCCGGTCATCAACGCCGCGCGCGAGGGCGTGCAGACCGTCGCGGGGCAGTAGGCGCGCAGCGCGGTCACGCCGGAGGCGGCAAGGCGGTCGAGATTCGGCGTGCGGGCGTCGCGGCAGCCGTTCGCGCCAAGGCAGTGCGAGGCCATCTGGTCCACGCAGAAGATCAGGAAGTTGGGTCGGTTCATCGGTTCTTTCTCCTAGAGCTTGTCGGAATGCCAGCAGGCGGTGAGGCGGTCGCACTCCCCGCCCTTCGTCTCCCCTTCCCCTCCCCCTCTCTGGGGCGGGGCGAGCAGGGGCAGCTCCCCGCGACAACGCTCACTGGCCAGCGAGCAGCGCGGGTGGAAGGCGCAGAAATCCTTCGCCCCCGCCGAAGGCGGCTCGCCGGTCGGCTGCGCGGTCAGGCGGCGGTCGGGGTTTGGATCGGGGATCGAGTCGAGCAGCATCCGCGTGTACGGATGGCGCGGCCTGGCAAAAAGATCGGCGGTGGCGGCGTACTCGACCAACCGCCCGGAATACATGACGCCGACATGCGTGCAGAGATGGCGGATGACGCCGAGATCGTGCGCGATGAAGAGATAGGTCAGCCCGAACTCGTGCTGAAGCTCGATGAGCAGGTTGACGACCTGCGCCTGCACGGAGACATCCAGGGCGGAAAGCGCCTCGTCGCACACCACCAGGCGCGGGCGCATCACCAGGGCGCGGGCGATGCCGATGCGCTGCCGCTGCCCGCCGGAGAAGGCATGGGGATAGCGCGAGCGGTGCTCGGGCTTGAGGCCCACCCGCGCGAGAATCTGCGAGACCTTCTCGCGGCGCTCGGCGGCGGTGCCGATCTTCTGCACCACCAGCGGCTCCGCGACAATCTCCCCGACGGTCATGCGCGGGTTGAGGCTGGCAAAGGGGTCCTGGAAAATCATCTGCATCCGCGTGCGGAACGGGCGCAGCGCCCGGTCGCTCAGCGTGGCGAGGTCGGCGCAATACTCGCCGTCATTGTAGAGCACCTCGCCGGAGGTCGGCGCAATGGCGCGCAGGACGGCGCGGCCCAGCGTGGTCTTGCCCGAGCCGCTTTCGCCCACGATGCCGAGCGTCTCCCCCTGGCGCAGGCTGAAGGAGATCTCCTCAATGGCGCGGAACACCCGGCGCTTCCCGGAGAAGAAGCCTTTGCGCGGGAGTTCGAAGTGCTTCGTCAGGTTGCGGACCTGGAGCAGCGGCGTGAGGGCGGGCGTTGGCGTGGGCGTTTGCGTCATCGGGCGCTGGAAATGAGGCTGGTGTCGGGGAGTTCCGCGATGCGCAGGCAGGCGGAGAGGCGGTTTTCGCCGCAGGCGACCGGTTCCGGCCGCCCCCCAATGTCGCAAAGCCCCGCGAGGGAAAATTCGCAACGCGGATGGAACGGGCAGCCCGGCGGCAGACGGCCCGCGCTCGGCACGGAGCCGGGGATGGAGTGGATCGGCTGGCCCGGCACGGCGAGCGCGGGGAGCGAGGCGATGAGGCCCATCGTGTACGGATGGCGCGGGTGGAGCAGCACTTCGCGGCACGGCCCGGACTCGACGATGCGCCCGCAGTACATCACGGCGATGTCATCGGCGAGCTGCGCGACGATGCCGAGATCGTGCGTGATGAGCAGGATCGACGCGCCGCTCTCCTCCTGGAGCTCCCGCATGAGCGCGAGGATCTGCGCCTGGATCGTCACGTCGAGCG
>CAZYVL010000065.1:0-8324 GCA_964651005.1 uncultured Chthoniobacteraceae bacterium
CCCTCCCTGTTTCTGACATCCGCTCCGGTGTCATTTCATTTGAGTCAATTCGGCGACAGCCGAGGAACGAAAATGCGATTGCCTCGCGGAGCGGCGGTGTCATAGTCAGAGACTCTATGACTTTGACCGAGAAGATTCTTGCCCGCGCCAGCGGGAAGGCGCACGTCCAGCCCGGCGATAATGTCTGGGTCAACGTGGACGTCCTGATGACCCACGACGTTTGCGGCCCGGGGACCATCGGCGTCTTCAAACGCGAGTTCGGCAAGAGCGCGAAAGTCTGGGATCGCAAGAAGGTCGTCATCATCCCCGACCACTACATCTTCACCGCCGATTCGATGTCCAACCGCAACGTGGACATCCTCCGCGAGTTCGTGAAGGAGCAGGGGCTGGAGTACTTCTACGATGTCATCGACGATCCCGATGGGCATTGGCACTTCGACGCCTCCAAGGGCCAGCTCGCGCGCCAGTACGGCTCGCGCTACACCGGCGTCTGCCACACGACGCTCCCGTGGAAGGGGCACACCCGCCCGGGCGAAATCCTTTTCGGCACCGACTCGCACACCTGCATGGCGGGGGCCTTCAACCAGTTCGCTACCGGCATCGGCAACACCGACGCGGGGTTCATCCTTGGTACGGGCAAACTGCTCGTCAAAGTCCCGGAGACGATGCGCTTCCTCCTGGAAGGGGCGCTCCCGCCGGGCGTCATGGCGAAGGATGTCATCCTGCATGTCATCGGCGAGATCGGCTTCGACGGCGCGACCTACCGCGCGATGCAGTGGGAAGGGCCGGGCGTTTACGGCATGTCGATGGACGACCGCATGACCATCGCGAACATGGCGATCGAGGCGGGCGGCAAGAACGGCATCTTCCCGTGCGACGCCAAGACGCTCGACTACGTGAACGAGCGCGTGCGGGAGAACGGCACCAAGAGCACGTTCGAGCCGGTGGAGCTCGATGCCGACCAGCATTTTCTCTACGACAAGGTGTTCGACCTCTCCAAGCTCGAACCGACCGTCGCCTGCCATCCCGACCCGGGCAACCGCAAGCTCGCCAAGGAGATGGCCAACGTCGCGCTCGACCGCGCCTACATCGGCTCCTGCACGGGTGGCAAGACGAGCGACTTCCTCGCCTTCGCGGAGGTGGTTCGCGGCAAGAGCGTGAAGATCGACACCTTCGGCGTCCCCGCCACCACGAAAGTGGTGCAGGAACTCAAGGAAACGCTCTGGAACGGCCAGAGCGTCTGGGCGATCCTCGAAAGCGCGGGCGTCCGCATGACGGAAAACGCCTCGTGTGCCGCGTGCCTGGGCGGGCCGGTCGATACCTTCGGCCGCATGAACACGCCGATGAAGTGCATCAGCGCCACCAACCGCAACTTCCCCGGCCGCATGGGGAGCAAGGAGTCGCAGGTCTTCCTCGCCAGCCCCTACACCGTCGCCGCCTCGGCCCTGACCGGGCATGTGACCGACCCGCGCGAGTTCATCGGCTAGCGGCAACCTCTCGACCTCTTCATCCTCATGGCCAAAACGATCACCAGCAAAATCTTCGTTGTCCGCGACAACATCGACACCGACCAGATCATCCCGGCGCAGTATCTCACGCTCGTGCCGACCATCCCCGAGGAGTACGAGAAGCTCGGCAGCTACGCGCTCATCGGCCTGCCCAACGACCTCTACCCGACGCCGTTCGTGGAAGAGGGCGGGCTGAAAACGGAGTACGGCATCGTGGTCGCCGGGCGCAACTTCGGCTGCGGCTCCTCGCGCGAGCACGCCCCGATCGCGATGGGGGCGGCGGGGGTGAAGGCGGTCGTCGCGCAGTCGTTCGCGCGCATCTACTTCCGCAACTGCGTTGCCACCGGGGAGCTCTACCCCTACGACACCGGCGAACGGCTCTGCGACATCGTGAAGACGGGCGACGAAGGCACGCTCGACTTCGACCACGACACGCTCACGGTCAACGGCGTCGTGCACAGCCTCAAGCCGCTGGGCGACGTGCGCCCCGTCATCGACGCAGGAGGGCTTTTCAACTACGCCCGCCAGAGCGGGATGATCGCGGCAACCGGGGCCTGACCGGGACGCGGGACGGGAAAAAAGGGAACCGAGGGTTCCTGAACCGCGAGAGAGCGGGGCCGGCTTCGTTGGCTTCGTTGGCTTCCAACGCGGAAGCAGGCGGAAGCAGGCGGAAGCAGGCGGAACCGTCCAGCAACCATCCAGGTTGCTTGCCCCGGCGGCTACCGGTCGCTCACCGCACCAGCCGAGTTCCCTAGTTCCGCCTCCTCGGCGGGCAGGAAGACCTTGAAGCGGTTTTTGTCGATCGCCTTCATGTAGGCTTCGTGCGGGGAAACCATCCCCTGCTGCATGACGTGCCAGATGGCGTCGTCCATGAACTGCATCCCTTGGCCCTTGCCGCCGACGATCACATCCTGGAGCTTCTGCGTGGCCCCCTCGCGGATGATCGCGGAAACGGCGCTGTTGGCGACGAGGATTTCGTTGACGGCGAGGCGGCCCGGCTTGTCGCACCGCTTCAAAAGCAACTGCGCCACGACGCCCCGCAGCGAGGCGGCCAGCATCGTGCGGACCTGCGCCTGCTGGTCGGAGGGGAAGACATCGACGAGACGGTCCACCGTCTTGCGCGCGTTGTTGGTGTGCAACGTGCCGAAGACGAGCAGGCCGGTCTCCGCCGCGGTCAGCGCGAGGGAGATCGTCTCCAGATCGCGCATTTCACCCACCAGCACGATGTCGGCGTCCTCGCGCAGCGCGGCCTTGAGGCCCACCGGGAACGACTCGGCGTGATCGGGCACCTCCCGCTGCGTGATGATGCTCTTCTTGTTGTTGTGGACGAACTCGATCGGCTCCTCGACGGTGATGATGTGCCGGGCGTAGTTGGTGTTGATGTAGTCCATCAACGCCGCCAGCGTCGTGCTCTTGCCGGAGCCGGTCGGGCCGGTGACGAGGACCAGCCCGCCGCGCAGCGCGCCGAACTCCTTGACCACCTCGGGAATCCCGAGCTGTTCGAGCGTGAGGATCGTCGTCGGGATGAGGCGGAAAACCGCGCCGTAGCCGTTGGTCTGCTTGAGGTAGTTGCAGCGGAAGCGCGAATGCTCATCCATCTCGTAGGCGAAGTCGAGATCGCCCGCTTCCTCGAAGCGCGTCCAGCGTTCCGGCCCGGCGATTTCGCTGAGCATGTAGGCGGCCTCTTCCTGCGTGATGAGCTCCTCGCGGATCGGAACGATGTCGCCGTGCCGCCGGATCTTCGGCGGCTGGCCCTGCCCGATGTGAAGATCGGAAGCGCCCTCCTGGATGAGAACGTCGAAAAACTGGTCGATGTAAGCCATTGGGTCGGAAAGGGGGAACGGGGAGGGGGGAAAGAGGGCGAAAAAAGCGGCGGCGGCGACTACCGGAGGCAGTGCTGGCGCATGAGCTGTTTCTGCTCCGCGCGGGCGATGGCCTCATCCTTGGTGATGAGCTTCTGGTCGTAGAGTTCCATCAGCGAGTCGTCCATGAGCTTCATCCCGAGCTTGCGCCCGGTCTGGATGATGCCCGGGAGCATGAAGGTCTTCCCCTCGCGGATGACGTTGGCGACCGCCGGGGTGTTCATCAGGACTTCCATCGCGAGCACGCGCCCCTGGCCGTCGGCGCGGGGGATGAGCTGCTGGCTGATGATGCCGCGCAGCGATTCGCTCACCATGATGCGGATCTGCTCGCGCTGGTCGGTCGGGAAAACGTCGAGCACGCGGTCGAGCGTGCGCGCCGCGTTGCCGGTGTGGAGCGTGCCGAGGACGAGGTGGCCCGTCTCGGCGGCGGTGATGGCCAGCTGGATCGTCTCCAGATCGCGCATTTCCCCCACCATGATGACATCCGGGTCTTCGCGCAGCGCGCCGCGCAGGGCGGCGGCGAAGGACTGGGTGTGCGTGTGCACCTCGCGCTGGGTGACATGGCAGCCGTTGGAGTGAAAGACGTACTCGATCGGGTCTTCCAGCGTGATGATATGGTCGCGCCGGTTCCGGTTCACCTCGTCCACGAGGGCGGCGAGCGTGGTCGATTTGCCGCTGCCGACGGCTCCCGTCACCAGCACCAGGCCGTTGTGGTACTGCGTGAGCAGCTTGAGATTCTCCGGCAGGCGAAGCTCGTCCATCGTGCGGATCTTGGTGTTGATGATCCGGAACACCATGTCGTACCCGAGCCGGTGGCGGACGACGCTGGTGCGGAAGCGCCCGAAGGTGTTCGAGTAGGCGAAATCGACATCCCCCTGTTTCTCCAGATGCGCCTTCTGCTGCTCCGTCAGGAAGCCGTTGACGAGCCGCTCCGTGTCTGCGGCTGTCAAGACCGGCGCCTGGAGCCAGACCGGCTCCAGCGTGCCGTTGCGCCGCCAGATGGGCCGGGCGTTGACGCCGAGGTGAACATCGGAGGCGTTCGACTCCTGGCCGATCTGAAGATAGGTGTCAACGTGTTCGAGCGTATGCGTTGCCGCTTCGCCCGACATCGGGTGCGTGAGGGAGGGGGGAGCTGACATTTTGCTGCCGGGAAAACCGACTATAGCAGGGCGGCAAAATCAATCAAATTCGGAATCGCCCCCCCGAAGTTCCGGTTAAAACGCCGGAGAAACGGTCGCAAAGAGCCGCCGGCGGGCGGTGGCGAGGCAAATCGCCCGGTTTCGCTTTACGGCCTCGGCCTCGGCCTCGCCGGGCGGGAGCGGCCTTCCGGCTCGTGGTTGCGCTCGGCGAAGTCCGCCAGCTTCCGGCTCAGGAAGGCGGTCAGTGCGGGCTTGAGGAGCGTCCCCGCCAGGCCGAGCGTGGCCAGCAGCCAGCCGCCCCGGGCCGATTCCTTCGGCTTCGGGAGCCAGCGCGCGAGCAGATGCATCCCGGCTCCCCCGTCGGCTTTGCTCTCCTTTTTTTTGCGGAAAGGGAGTCGCGGCAGGCGGGTCAGCAGCCACCCCGTCATGGCCGCGCCGGAAAACCAGAGCGTCTTCTGCCGGAGGACCGAGCGACGCAGGTGCGCCCCCACGTCGAGGCTCCCGCGAACCCCGTGCAGCCCGTGCGCGAGACCGGCGCGGGAACGCTCCAGCTCCGCGATCAGGCGCGATTTTCGGTCTTCGTCTCTTTGGGGCTGCTCAGCCATTGCTGGTCCTTTCTGAATTCCTGCAAGGTCGCCGTGAAAACCGGCTTTCCCCACTTGGCCCGCGCCCCCCAGAGGCACCCGGCCGCGCCGAGGCAGTGCAAGAGGCCGATGCCGACCGTGACCCACCCCCAGTGGACCGCCGCAAAGTGGGCGACCACGGCGATAATCCCGATCCAAAGCAGGAGATAGCCGAAGAGCAGCAGCACGGCGGCCCCGGCGACCAGCGCGAAAGCCTTTCCGTAATGGGCCGCCGCCTCCTTCCCTTCGAGGCCCGCCAGCTCCAGCCGGGCGCGGAGATACCCCGCCGAGGAGGCGAGCAACGCGCGGAGATGCCCCGAAAGACCGGCTTCCGCTTCGTTCCGCTCTTCGGGAGGCTGCGTTTTCCAGGTCATGATCAATGCGTCCCCCGTCCTTTCCCCGCCCGCGCCGGGGCAAGGGCAGGAAGGGGCGGGCGGGTAGGAGAGTAGGCGGTAGGCGGGTAAGAGCCTAGCGGCGGATGAGCAGGCCGAGGATGAAGCCGACGCCGAGGGCGGTCAGGACGCCGCGCAGCGGGTTCTCCCGCACGTACTGCTCGCCCTCCTCCTGCCAGGAGCGCGCGCGGGTGCGGGCGCTCTGGTAAGCCTGTTCGACGCGGCCCCGGTACTCCTGGGCCTTGGCTCCGGCTGCGGCGCGAAGATCTTCCGCCGCCTGTTTGGCGTGGGTCTTGCCGCTTTCAAATTTGTTGGTGGGTTCCGACTGGTCCACGGGATCGCTGGTGGTTTCACTCATAGGTCGTTGGGTCGTTCGGGGTTTGGTGGTTGCGGTCGTTGCCGGGATCGGCTGTGTTTTGCAAAAAACGGGCCGTCCAGGGCGCGAAAAAGGAGACTTTTGTAAAAGTAAGGGCAATCGGCGGCCAGTGGCAAGGGCTTTGGGCGATTATGTCGTTCCCTGAAACGCGCGGGATCGCTCCGGCGCGTGTTTTCACCCCCGGGTGGCGGCCGTTATTTTTCGCGAAAAAGGAGGTTTCTTCCGGCATGGGCTGGCCCGCGAGCGGGTTCAAACCAGAACCGGAGGCGGTTCCCAAGGAAAGAAATCGCTTTTTTTCCCTTCGTTGTTGCCTTTGCCTGGCGTAGAAGCACCAATGCTAAAGAAAAAATTCACCGAACTCGGCCTCTCGCCCGAATTGCTCAAGGCGATTGCCAAGGTCGGATACGAGGAGGCTTCGCCCATCCAGTCGGAGGCGATTCCTGTCCTCCTCGGGGGCGCCGACATTGTTGGCCAGTCCCAGACCGGTTCGGGGAAAACCGCCGCCTTTGCGATCCCGGTCATCGAGCGCGTGGATGCCGCGCAGCGCGCCCCGCAGGCGCTGATCCTCTGCCCCACGCGCGAGCTGGCCCTGCAAGTGGCCGGAGAGGTCGCCCGGCTCGCCTTTTTCAAGCCGGGGGTGCGCGAGCTGGCGCTTTACGGCGGCCAGCCGTACGAGCGGCAGTTCCGGGCGCTCGCGCAGGGGCCGCAGATCCTCATCGGTACGCCCGGGCGGATCATGGATCACCTCCAGCGCGGCACGCTCCGGCTCAACGCGCTCCGCATGGTGGTGCTCGACGAGGCGGACCGGATGCTCGACATGGGGTTCGTGGATGACATCAAGACGATCCTCGCGCAGGCTCCCGCCGAGCGGCAGACCATCCTGTTTTCCGCCACCGTCCCGCCGCCCATCCGCCAGATCATCGAAACCTTCACGCGCCGCCCCGTTAACGTCCGCATCGAGGCGCCCGCGCTCACGGTCGCTTCCGTGGAGCAAGCTTATTACGAAGTGGAACGCCGGGAGAAGGTGGAGGCGCTCTGCCGGATCATCGACCTGGAGGGGATCCGCTACGGCCTCGTCTTTTGCGCGACGAAGGCGATGGTGGACGAGCTGGTCGGGCAACTCTCCGCACGCGGCTACGCCGCCGACAAGCTCCATGGCGACATGACGCAGGCGATGCGCGAGCGGGTGATGGCGCGCTTCCGCAAGCGCGGGCTGGAGTTTCTCGTCGCCACCGACGTTGCCGCGCGCGGCGTGGACGTGGACGACCTGGAGGCCGTTTTCAACTACGATCTCCCGCAGGATGCCGAGGATTACGTCCACCGCATCGGCCGCACCGGCCGCGCGGGCCGCACCGGCAAGGCGTTCACCCTCGTCTCCGGGCGGGAGACCTGGAAGCTCCGGCAGATCGTCCGGTTCACCGGGGGGCGCATCCAGCGTGGCAGCGTCCCGTCGCGGGACCAGGTGGAGGAGAAGCGCGCGGGCCGCTTCTACGAGACGCTGCGCACCACGCTCGAAGCGGGCGAATACCCACGGCACGACGCCTTGATCGACCGCCTTCTGGGCCAGGGCCACTCCCCGGCGGACATCGCCTCCGCGCTCATCCATCTCGGCGGCGGCGACAAGCCCCGCCCGCGCACCGAGGCGGCCGCCCCGGCCCCCGCGCCGGAGCCAAACTGGGTGGAGAGGGAGGCAGGCCCCGAGCGGCCATCCCGGGCCGCCGCGAAGAGTCACGGCCCCCGGACGAACGCCCCCGTGCGGAAGCCGTACGAGCGGGGCAAGAGAGGCGAAAAGGGGATGTCCCGGCTGGTCTTTAACGCCGGGCGCGACCACGGGATTTCCCCCGGCGACATCGTGGGGGTCATTGCCGGGCTGGCGAAAGTGGCGCGGGAATCGATCGGAGCGATCCGGATGATGGCGAAGGAGTCCTTCGTCGAGGTCGCCCGCGAGGACGCGCCGAGCGTACTCGAAAAGCTCGGGGGCGTGAAGTTCAAGGGGCGGAAGCTTTTCGTCGCCCCGGCTTCCGGCCTCGCGGCGCTCCCGCGTACGCTCTCCCCGGTTTGACACGGGGCCGGTTTTTTCCGAAAGTCTCCGGCCATGCCGCTCCAGCACGCGCACGTCATCGACCTGATCGCCCACGATCCCGCCACGAACTTCGTCGTACTCGGGATGACGGAGCCTCGTCCGTGGGACGGGTCGGACCGGCGTGTCTTTGAGCTTCAGGAGAAGGTGAACGCCTACCTCTCCTTCGCGCTCGACGGGGAGATGGAGCAGAACTTCCCGCAGTGCGCGGGCAAGACGCTCCGGCTCCAGCTCGACTGCGAGGAGGAGCCGGACAAGAAGACCGCGCATTTCATCGCCCTCATCCGCGAGCAGATCGGCTTCCAGGGGATCGAGTTCTCCGTGAACGTGACGCCCGGGCTGGC
>CAZYVL010000065.1:8424-9661 GCA_964651005.1 uncultured Chthoniobacteraceae bacterium
CGCTTGGCGGCGCTGGTTTTCAGATCCTCGCGCTTGTCGCGGGCGAGCTTTCCCTTGCCGATGCCGATCTCCACCTTCACGCGCGCCTGCTTCCAGTACATCCGCAGCGCGACGAGCGTATGCCCGGCGACGGAGGCCGCTTCCGTGAGCTTGAGGATCTCGCGCTTGTGCAGCAGCAGCCGCCGGGCGCGTTTGGCCTCGTGCTGCTCGAAGCTCGCGCGGAAGTACGGCTGAATATCCGCGCCGTGGAGAAACACCTGGCCGTTCTCGACACGGGCAAACGCCTGGTTGAGATTGGCGAAGCCGCCCCGGATCGACTTGACCTCGGTCCCCTTCAGCTCGATCCCCGCCTCGAACCGGTCGAGGATGTGGTAATCGTGCGTGGCGCGGCGGTTGACGGAAATATCGGCGGGCATGGCCCGGGAAAACAGCGGTGGCGGCGTGAGGTGTGGCGCGCGCCCGGAAGGGAAAAACCGGTCAGGAATGCGTGTCCCCGGAGTCAACGATCGGCTCCCAGTTGAGCTTCCCGTCGATGATCTCGCGCAGCGCGGTGTCGGCGTAGTCAAGGCGTGGGCCGGTCTCGACGAGGGGGCGTTGCCCCTGCGAAAGCTGGCGCACGCGCTTGGAAACGACGTTAATGAGGACTTGGGGGTTGGGGATCACTTTGCTGGCCTCGTCGAGAAGATGCGTCGTCATGGTACTGAAAAAAGAGCCGCAGATTGGGGTGGCGGGCGGGCTTTGTCAAATGAAGTTTTGTTTTAACACGCGCTTGTCGCGTGCTTACCGCGCGCTCTCGCGCCGCTTGAGGGTGATCCGCTTGATGCGCGCCTCGTCGGGAGGGCTCCAGGTGGTGATCTCGGGGTCGTCCTTGAAGGCGTTGTGGATCAGCCGCCGGTCGTAGGCGTTCATCGCTTCGAGGTGGTACGGATTGCCCGTTTCGCGGACAAGCTCCGCGTCCTTTCGCGCCTGGGCGACGAGCCGGTCGTTGCGCATTTCGCGGAAGTGCTCCACATCCACCTGGACTTTCGGGGCATCCGGGTCGCGCGCCTGGAGGAGCCGGTTGAGGAGGAACTGGATGTCTTCGAGCGTTTCGCCCTCCTTGCCGAGCAGCCTCTCCTTTTCCGGCGTGTAGATCTGGAGCGTCACGATGCCGTCGGCCTCCGTCTCCTTGATCTCGCAGGCGAAGCCGAGATACCCGAGCATCGTGTCGAGGATTTCCTTTGCGGTGGAAGGCATG
>CAZYVL010000065.1:9761-14291 GCA_964651005.1 uncultured Chthoniobacteraceae bacterium
ACGTAGAGCTGGACGATGGAGAGCAAATTCTGGACCGTGTAGTAAAGGGCCAGCGCGGAAGCGTAGTTGTAGGTGAAGACCACGAAGATCAGCGGCATGAACAGGAGCAGCCGCTGCTGGGTGGGGTCGCCCGAGCGGGGCGTCAGCCGCATCTGGGCGATCATTGTCGCCGCCATCAGCAGCGGCAGGATGTTGACCGGGATGCCCCAGAGATGGAAAACCGTGTCGGGCTGCGAAAGGTCGTGCACCCAGAGGAAGTGGCTGTTGCGCAGCTCCACGGCGGCGCCGAGCATGGAGTAGAAGCCGAAGAAGATCGGGATCTGGATGAACATCGGCAGGCACCCGGTGATCGGGTTGATCCCATAGACCTTGTAGAGCTTCATGAGCTCCTGGTTCATCTTGGCGGGGTCGTCCTTGTACTTCTCCTTGAGCTCCGCCATCTTCGGCTGGAGGAGCTGCATCCGCTTCATCGACTTCGTGGCCCTCCCCTGGATCGGCCAGAGGATGCCGCGCACGACGAAGGTTAGCAGGATGATCGCCAGCGCGTAGCTGCCGATCCACCCCTGGAGCCAGTTCATGCTCCGCAGCAGAAAGATGCTGATGATCTTGAAAAAGCCGAAGTTCATCATCTCCTGCTCGCCGTGGCCCAGCTCGGCCAGGCGGCTGTATTCCCTCGGCCCGGCGTAGACGACAACCTGTTGTGAGGCGGTTTCCTGCGGGCCGAGCTTGAAGCCGGGCATCCCGAGCGCCGCCTGGATGCCGTGCATCTCCTTGGTTTCGATCTGGATGGGGAAGCGCGTGGCCCAGACGCCGGTGCCGGGCGTCTTCGGCGCGGAGAGGAGCGAGGTGAAGTACTGGTTGCGGACCCCCGCCCAGGCGACGCCGCTGCCCGGCGTTTCGAGGTACTGCGTCTTGGCGGGCGCGCGCTGAATGCCGGTGAGCGGGACGCTTTTGGCGTTGAACCAGAGAACGTCGATGAACGTCGCCTTGTCACCGTGGAACCAGTCCACCCCGGTGCTGTTCGGGTACTCCGAGGAGTGGATCGGCTCGATCGCCCCCGCGAAAAGGTAGTAGCCGGAGTGTTCCACCGGGGCAGAGCCGCGGTTGGAGAAGGCGATGTCGAGGTGGACGGAATACTCCGCCGCGCCCTTCATCTCCGTCGGCAGGGTGAAGGTTTTGGTGATCGTCAGCCCGTTGGCGTCCGTGCGTTCGCAGATGACCTGGTTGCCCTTGACCGTCACGGTGTACGGCTTGCGATCCGCGTCGCCCGGCTCGGAGAGGAGCGCGCCGATCGGGTAGCTGGCGTGCTCGTTGAGGATCACCTTGGCGTCTTTGTCGCCCTGGCGGCTTTCATCGGTGCTCTGGCCCTTTTCCTGATCGCTGGCGGAGCGGGCGGGCCGTGCTCCGCTGGCTCCCTCGTGATGGAGCAGCCGGATGCTCTCGATGCCGCCGCCGAGATTGGTGAAGGTGTATTGCGCCGAGGCGGTCGCCACCGTCTGCTTTTGCTCAGGCACAGCCGGTTCCGTCGGCTCCGGCGTGGAGGCGAGGGCCGGGGCGGTGGGGGTGGCCGAGGGAGAGGGGACGGCGGCAGCGGAGGCGGAGAGAGAGGGGCTTGTTTGGGTGGTCTGGGCGGTCTGTTTGGCCTGCGGGTGCGCTTCGCGCCACTCCTTGATCTCTTTCTGGGTTTTGAACTGCCACCCGACGAGGATGATTATCGAGAGGACGACAGCGATGATGCCTTTGCGATCCATAAAATTGTTGAAAAACCGAGAGCCGGGGGAGCCGGGAAGGTAAGCGGGGAGGGGCGGCTTGTCTAGCGACGCTCCCGGGAAGAGGGGAAGTGCTCGGGAACGGGGTCGTACCCGTGGCCGCCCCACGGGTGGCAGCGCAGCAGCCTTTTGAGGCCGAGCCAGCCTCCGCGCAGCGCGCCGAAGCGTTCCACCGCCTCCGCGCAGTAGCGCGAGCAGGTCGGCTCAAAGCGGCAGCCGCCGCCCGGCCCGGCCAGCACGGAAAGAAGCGGCGAGAAAAGCCGCTGGTAGAGGAAGAGGAGCGCGAGGACGAGACGTTTTGCCATCGGTCAGTTCTCCCCGTTTTGCCGAGCGCCCGGATCGCCTTGATCGTCCGGGTTGCCCGGGTTTTCGGGATGGTCCGGGCGGCTTCGGCGTTCCAGAAGCCCCGCCTTGCGGGCCAGCCGCCGCCATTCCGCCTGAAGCTCCGCGAAGCTGGCGTCCACCGCCGCGCGCCGCGCGATCAACACCAGCCACGCGCCGGGGAGCAGCCGGGGGCGGTCCAGGCGGACCATCTCGCGCAGGCGACGCCGGACGCGGTTGCGCACCACGGCGTTCCCCACCCGGCGGGAGGTAATCAACCCTGTGCGGGCTGGGGCCGGGGAGGGCGTCGAAGCGTCGGCGTTTTTCAAAAAGCCCAGAATCATGGTTCGGCTGGCGTAGGAGAGGCCCTCCTTTTTGACGCGGAGGAACTCCGAACTGAAAACCAGCCGGGCGGATTTGGGAAAAGAGAGCGCCAAGGTCGTTGGGGTCACCAAGGTCACCAAGGTCGCCGGAGTCGTCAGAGTCGCCGAGGTTGCCGACGTTGCCGAGGTATTTGGGGAGAGTCGTTGCGGAAAGGGGGAAGGTGGAGGAAGGCGGTTGCCCGGGATTCCTCGTCCTGACCCTGGCCGTGCCCCAGCCCTGGCCCCTTTTGCCTCGCTCAAGCCCCGGTGTGGCGCGCGAAATGGATTTCGACGCCCTTGGGCAGCAGCCTCTTGCGACCGCGCTGACGGCGGCGGGAGAGAATGGCGCGCCCGCTTCTGGTTTTCATGCGCGCGCGAAACCCAAACTGCTGCTTGCGGGTCCGCTTGGAAGGCTGGTAAGTGCGTTTCATAAGAGAAATCTGGATCGAAAAAGAGCCGAGAGTCTATCGGATGAACCCGCGATGTCAACCGATTCATCACCGATTGTCGCTGATTGATCGCCGATCATCGCCGGGAAAATCGGACGCGGTGGCGGCGCACCCCGGCGCATTCCGGGCGCGTGAAGGCCCTCCGCGTTATCCCTCGATGGTATTGATCTCCACCGGCTCCACCTTCACGCCGGTTTCCTCCAGCCACGCGATGGCGCGCTTGATTTCCGCGCGTTCTCCCTCCAGCTCCAGCGAGACGATGCCCACCTCGTCGGTGACGCTCGCCTGCCGGACGTTTGTGATGACTTCGAACTGCCGCCCGAGTTCATACACCACGGGCCGGGTGATGAGCCGCGCGGGGAACAGGAGCCAGAGCCGTGTTTTTTCCGTAGCCATGAGAGGTGGAAAGAAGTGAAGAGGAGGACGCGCCTAGCCCCCGGCGATGGCCGGGACGATGGAGACTTCATCGCCTTCCTTGAGGGCGGTTGCCTTGTCGTCGAGGAAGCGGATGTCTTCGTCGTTGAGGAAGATGTTCACGAACCGGCGGACGTTGCCGCCCTCGTCGAGCAGGCGCTCCTGGATGCCGGGGTAGTTCTTTTCGAGGTTGCCGATAAGCTCCCCGACGTTGCCCCCCTCCACCTGCACGGTGTCGAGGTCGGCGGTCAGCTTGCGAAGCGGAGTGGGAATGCGAACGCTAATAGACATGGGAAAATGCGGAATTGCAGAATTACGGAATTGCAGTGGAATTTTAGGGTGGAACCCGGGCGGGGGCAATTACTTTGCCGCGAGTTCCGCCCCGATTTTTTCGTCGAACTCGCGGAGGCTCGGGTTGATGAGGCGCGGCTCGCCGCACTGGCCGATGATGGCTTCCTGCGTCTTGAGGCCGTTGCCCGTGATGCAGAGGACGGCGCTATCCTGCGCGCCGATGGCCCCCGAGGCGATGAGCTTCTTCGCACACGCCACGGTGACGCCCCCGGCCGTCTCCGCGAAGATCCCCGCGTACTCGGCCAGCAGCCGGATGCCCTCGACGATTTCCGCGTCGGTGGCGTCTTCAGCCTGTCCGCCGGTTTCCTTCATCGCGTGGATCGCGTAGTAGCCGTCCGCCGGGGTGCCGATGGCGAGCGATTTGGCGATGGTGTCGGGCTTCGGCACCGGCTTGACCAGATCGCTCCCTTTTTTCATCGCCGCCGAGATGGGCGAGCAGCCGGTGGCCTGCGCGCCGTGCACGCTGAAGGCGCTTTCTTCGACGAGGCCGATCTTGACCGCTTCGAGATACGCTTTCTGGATCTTCGTGAGCAGCGAGCCGGAGGCCATCGGGATAACCGTATGCTGGGGGAGACGCCAGCCGAGCTGTTCGACGATCTCGAATCCCATCGTCTTCGACCCCTCCGCGTAGTACGGGCGGAGGTTGACGTTGACGAATCCCCAGCCGTACTTGCCCGCGATCTCCGAACAGAGCCGGTTCACCTGGTCGTACGCGCCGTGGATGCCGATCACGTTCGTGCCGTAGACGAGCGAGCCGAGCACCTTCCCCTGCTCCAGATCGGCGGGGATGAGGACGTAGCTCGTCAGCCCGGCGGCGGCGGCGTTGGCGGCGACGGAGTTGGCGAGGTTGCCCGTGGAGGCGCA
>CAZYVL010000066.1:0-10335 GCA_964651005.1 uncultured Chthoniobacteraceae bacterium
CACGCAGTTTGGCGAGAGCGTCGTGCTCCGCGTTCTGGACCGCTCCAGCGTGAATTTGAATCTCAAGGCGCTCTCGATGCCGGAGTACATTCACAACTACATCCTGGAGACCATCGACAAGCCCAACGGCATCTTCATCGTCACCGGCCCCACCGGCTCCGGCAAGACGACCACGCTCTACGCCTGCCTGAACGAGATCAACACCATTGATTCCAAGATCCTCACGGCGGAAGACCCGGTGGAATACGACATCGAGGGGATCATCCAGGTGCCCATCAACGAGTCGATCGGGCTCGACTTCGCGCGGGTGCTCCGCGCGTTTCTGCGCCAGGACCCGGATCGGATCATGGTCGGGGAAACCCGCGACGTCGAAACGGCGCAAATCTCCATCCAGGCGTCGCTCACCGGGCACCTGGTCTTCACCACGCTCCACACCAACGACGCTCCCGGCGCCATCACGCGGCTCATCGACATGGGCGTGGAGCCGTTCATGATCTCCGCCTCGCTCGAAGGCGTGCTCGCCCAGCGGCTCATCCGCAAAATCTGCACCCACTGCCGCACCCCCTACGAGCCGAACGAAGGCGTGCTCGCCCAGCTCGGGCTTTCCCCGCACGACATCGGCGACAAGACGTTCTACTACGGCAAGGGGTGCGAACAGTGCAACCACACCGGGTACAAAGGCCGCAAGGGCATTTACGAGCTGCTCCACATCAGCGACCCGATCCGCGAGCTCATCAACAAGCGCGCCGCCACCGTCGTGCTCCGGCAGAAAGCCGTCGAACTCGGGATGCTCACGCTGCGGCAGGACGGGTTGCGATGCATCTACGACGGGGAAACCACCATCGAGGAAGTGCTCAAATACACCTGATACACCCGAGACGCCCGAGGGCGCATTCTCCGTCCCGCCCGGATTTCCCCGGGGAAAATTTACCAAATACCTACACTGGAAAGACGTTTCCGCAAAATTCGCGCCGCCAGGGGCCGCGAAGGAACGGTTACGGTTGCATAAATTGATGGCGAGACCTAGATTTTGAGGCTGAATTTCCGAAACCGCCCCCGCGGGATCGTGCGCGATTCCCTTCGGTTTTGGCATCGGAGCCCGGTTTAAGCGCCCCCCCTCGACTCCCTCTAACTCCCTTTAACTCCCTCTAACTCCCCCCCAACCCTCCCACTTCCCCCTATGCCGAAATTCAATTACGTCGCCCTCGACGCCCGTGGGCAGGAGTCCGTCGGCGTCCTTGAAGCCGCCAACACCAACGAGGCCATCGGCCAACTCAGGCAGGCGGGCTTTTTCCCGACCAGCGTTGTGGAGGAAGGGAAGGGCGCTCCCGCGAAAGCCGCCAAGAAAACGACCAAGGCCGCCGGATCTGCCGGAGCCACCAAAACCTCCAAGCCCCTTTTCAAAAAGAAGACCGTCAAGACGAAGATCCTCATGATCTTCACCCGGCAGCTTGCTACGCTCATCGACTCCGGCCTGCCGCTCCTGCGCGGCCTCACGGTGCTGGCGAAGCAGGAAAGAGACCCGGTGCTCAAATCGACCATCAACGTCCTGGCCGACTCAGTCCAGGGCGGCAGCACCTTTTCGGAATCGCTCGCGCAGCACCCGAAGATCTTCAACAAGCTCTACATCAACATGGTCAAGGCGGGCGAACTGGGCGGTGTTCTTGAACTCGTCCTCACCCGCCTCGCCGAGTTCCAGGAAAAGGCGCAGAAAGTCGCCAACAAGGTGAAGGCGGCGATGGCCTACCCGGTCATCGTGCTCATCATCGCCATTCTCATCATGTGGGCCTTGCTCGTCTTCATCGTTCCGAAGTTCGAGCAGATCTTCCACGAGATGCTCTCGGGCAAACCGCTGCCGCTCATCACGCAGATCGTCATTAACGTCAGCAAGGCGGTGCAGACCCATTTCATTTTGATCATCCTGGGGGTTGCGGCGTTCATCGTCGGCTACGTGCTCTTCTCCCGCAGCGAACAGGGCCGGGCCATCCTCGATCGCATCCGGCTGCGGATTCCGGTTCTCGGCGATCTCCTGCGCAAGTCGGCCATCTCCCGGTTCTCGCGTACGCTCGGGACGCTCGTCACCAGCGGCGTGCCGATCCTCCAGGCGCTCAACATCACCAAGGAAACAGCGGGCAACGTCGTCATTGCCATGGCGATCTCCAAGGTGCATGACGCCGTGAAAGAGGGCGAATCGATCGTGCAGCCGCTGGAAGTCAGCGGCGTCTTTCCGCCGATGGTCATCAGCATGATCGACGTCGGCGAGGAGACCGGCCAGCTCCCGGAGATGCTCCTGAAAGTCGCCGACGTGTACGACGACGAGGTGGACAACGCCGTCGTCGCGCTCACCTCCATGCTGGAGCCGATCATGATCGTCTGCCTCGCCGTCATCGTTGGCAGCATCGTCATCGCCTTGTTCATGCCGCTCATCAGCATCATCCAGAACCTGCAAAACCCGCAGTAAGCCAACCCGGAGCCGGAGAACCCGAAAGCCATCATGAAACGCACCGCGCCTTCTTCCCCCCCCGGCGGGTTCACCCTGATCGAGCTGCTGACCGTCATGGCGATCATCGCGATCCTCGCGGCGCTGGTCCTGGCCGGGGCGGGTTACGCAAACAAAAAGGCGAACCGGGACCGCGTTCAGGTGGAGATCAAGGCGCTTTCCGTCGCGCTGGAAGCGTACAAGCTCGACTACGGCACCTACCCGCGCGATGCAGCCAGCACGGACACGCTCGACCCGGCAACCGCAGTGAACCCTTCCAGCTACACGGCAAGCTCGCTTGTTTTGTATAAAGCCTTGAGCGGCGATGAGGATCTCGACGCGGAGCGGAAAACCGACGACGACAACAAGCGATACTTCGAGTTCAAACCCAACATGCTCTCCCCCACCGGGGGAACGGGAGCGGTCACCGCGATCACCGACCCGTTCGGGAACTCCTACGGCTACTCCACGATCTACGCCGCCGATGTCGAGGCCGCCGCCGCCGGAGACCCGGACGCGCCGACCACGCCCAGCGGCAACAACCCGACCTTCGACCTCTGGAGCACCTCCGGGGGAACCAGCGACTCGGAGACCGACAAGGCGAGGTGGATCAGCAACTGGTAGGGCAGTAGAGGCAGTAGAGGCAGTAGAGGCAGTAGAGAGGGCAGGGCAGGGGATTCGCGTCCCTTCCGCCGAAGCTCTCCCTTACGTTCCCCGCTTACGTTCCCCGGTAAGTGCACCGCGCCGTCGGCGTTTCCTGGATCACGATCTCGCACAGCCCCGGGCAGCCCGCCTTCAGCTTTCCCCAGAGCCAGCCCGCGAGATTCTCCACCGTCGGGTTCTCCAGGCCGGGGATGTCGTTGAGGAAGGCGTGGTCAAGCTGGTCGCAAAGCGGCTCCATCGCCCGGCTCAGCAGGCTGTGGTCGTAGAGCCATCCCATTTCGGGATCGACTTCCCCCTCCACGGAAATCTCCACCCGGTAGCTATGCCCGTGCATCCGGGCGCACTTGTGGTCCGCCGGAACCTTGGGAAGAAGGTGGGCGGCTTCGAAAAAGAATTCTTTGGTGAGACGGCAGACCATGTGGTACGCCAACTTCGCGAGGCATCCCCCGGGATGTCAAGCCCGCGTCCCTTTCCGGGGCATGGAAAGCCAAAGCCGCCGGGAAAACGATTCTGGAGAAAACCATGGAACACCCCTTTCACACCGCCACGGAATCCGCGCCCGAGCGCCGGTCTGAAAAGGAGCCCTTCCGCTTCAAGGTCGTCATCGCCGGGGCCGGGTTTGCCGGGGTGGCCTGCGCGCGGAAGCTGGGCCGCCTCTTCGGCGAGAGCGCGGCGCACGATGTCGCGTTGATTTCCAACCGGAACTACGCCGTCTTCCAGCCGATGCTCCCCGAGGTGTGCGGCTCGGAGGTCTCCCCCCGCCATGTGGTCAACCCGCTGCGGCGGCTTTGCCGCCGGGTCACGGTCCTGCGCGGGGAGATCGAGCGGATCGACTTTCAGCGCCGTTTGCTGACGCTCAACGCCGGGGTATTCGCCGGAGTGCGGCAGGTGGAGTTCGAGCACCTTGCCCTCTGCGTCGGCAGCACCGTGGACCTGAGCCGCGTCCCCGGGATGCCCGAGCACGCGTTCCTGATGAACAACGTCGGCGACGCGATGGAACTGCGCGGGACGATCATCGACCGCTTCGAGGAAGCCGCCCTGGTGAGCGACCACGCCTTTCTCCGCCGCCTGCTCACATTCGTCGTCGTCGGGGGCGGCTACTCCGGGACGGAGACCGCCGGGCAGATCGTCGATCTGGTCCGCGACGTCGGCTACCTCTACCCGGGCATCCGGCGGGGCGACATCCGCGTCGTGCTCATCCACAGCGGCGCCACCCTGATGCCGGAGATGGGCGAACGTCTGGGCCGCTACGCGCAGCGGGAGCTGGAGAAGCGCGGCGTGGAGGTGCTCCTCAACACGCGGGTGCGCGCGGTCACGGCAGGGAAAGTCTACTTCAAGGATGGCGGCACGCTGGAGAGCCACACCGTCGTCTCCACCATTGGCAACGCCCCGAGCGCGCTCACGAAGGCGTTCTGCGAAGAGAGCGGCGTCGCCTCGGAGAAGGGGCGGGTCGTCACCGAGCCGACCTTGCAGGCCAAGGGAGAGCCGAACCTCTGGGCGGCGGGGGATTGCGCCGTCATCCCGCTGCCGGACGGGAGAAAAGCCCCGCCGACCGCGCAGTTTGCCGTCCGGCAAGGGGATCTGCTCGCCACCAACATCGCCGCCGCCATCGCGGGCAAGCCCCTGCGGGATTTCACCTTCAAGGGGCTGGGGGAGCTGGCCGTCGTCGGGCGGCGCGCGGCGGTCGCGGACATCCTTGGGTTCCGGTTTTCCGGGTTTTTTGCGTGGTGGCTCTGGCGGACGATCTACCTCGCCAAGCTCCCCGGGTTGGACCGCAAGCTGCGCGTGATGATCGAGTGGACCCTCGACCTCTTTTTCCCCCGCGACATCTCGCTGCTTAACCCGCTGCCGAGCGAGATGCTCCAGGAGATGCACCTGGAAGCGGGCGACTTCGTTTTCCGCGCGGGTGAACCGGCCATTTCCTTCTACATCCTCGTCTGTGGAAAGGTGGAGATCCGCGAGAGATCGGGCGCGGCCGTTCGCTCCTTTTCCAACGGGGAACATTTCGGCGAGCAGGCGTTGCTCACCGAGCGCGTCTGGCGCTACGACGCCATCGCGCTGGAGCCGACGGAACTCGTGGCCATGCCCGTCGCCGTCTTCGACCGCCTCCAGAGCAGCAAGGGGTTTCGCAGCTTCGTCGGTGAGCCGCCGAAGGGATGAGCGCGGCGCGTCTCTCCCGGTACGGGGGGTAATCGCACGAAAGGGTCGGGCGAACCCCGAATTTCTCTTGGCAAGCGCGAAGGGGCTTGGGTAGCTTGCATGGCCCTCATGAGAATCCGCCCCCTGATCTTCGCTCTTGCCCTGGCCGGCGCCCACTCGGCGAGCGCGCAGTTTGGCCGTTTTGGGGACGTGCCCATCGAGATCACGGCGGACGGGGAGACCCGCTTCGTCGGCGGGGTCGCCGTGGCGGAGAACAACGTCGTCATCCATTACGACACCGCTTCCATCTACGCCGATTACGCGCAGTATAACCCCGACACACGCGACGTTCTCGTCGTCGGCAACGTGCGGATTTTCCGCGACGGCCATCTCTTCCTCGGCGAGCGCGCGCTTTACAATCTGGAGACCAAGCTCCTGAGAACCGGGGAATTCGACAGCGCCACCTTCCCATACTATTTCAAGGGGGAATCGATCAGCTCCCTGCAAGGAAACGCCTTCGCCGTCCGCGACGCGGCGGTGACCACCAGCGACTCCTCCAAACCCGACTACCGGGTCCGCGCGAAAAAGGTGACGATCCACCCCAACTCGCACGTCGTCCTCACCAACGCCACGGTGTACCTCGGCACGACGCCGGTGATCTGGTTTCCGTATATCTACCAGTCGCTCGCAAGCAATGAGGGCTTCAACATCACCCCCGGCTACGACAGCAACTGGGGCGGCTATCTGTTGAGCCAGTACGGCTTTCCGCTCACGGAGAATCTCCACGGTCGCCTGCATCTCGACCTGCGCACGAAACGCGGCGTCGGGACCGGCCTCGACATCCTGGGCGACTTCGGGCGGGGCAAGAAAAGCTCGCTGCATCTCCAGACGTATTACGCCAAGGATCTCGACACCGGGCACAACCCGACCGCCAACGCGCAGGAGGAGATCGGCTCGGATCGCTACCGGGTTTCCTTCCAGACGCGGACGTATCTTACCGACGACATCTACGCCAGTGTCGATTTCAACAAGTTGAGCGACCGGCGTTTGCTGCGCGACTTTTACCCCTCCGAATACCGCGATAACCCGCAGCCCGATAACGTCCTCTCCCTCACCAAACGGGACGAAAACTACGCCCTCTCCGCCATCGTGCGCGGGCACCCGAACTCGTTTTTCGACACCACGCAGCGGCTGCCGGAGGTGGTGCTCGACCTCAAGCGCCAGCCGCTCTTTGGCAGCGGGATCTTCTACGAGGGCGAGACCGGCATCGCCAATCTCCGGCGCGACTTCGCCCGCGTGGAAAACGTCTCCACTGCGCCGCTGCAACACTACCAGGCGTTCCGGGTTGATACGTTCCACCAGCTCCTGATGCCCAAGACGCTCGGCGGGTGGCTCTCCGTCGTCCCGCGCATCGGCGTGCGCGGCACCTACTACAGCGCCGGGGCGCGGAGCAACTTCGATGACGTGCTGGAAAGCTTCCAGGAGCAGGGGCTGAACCTCAACAACGACGCCCGGGTGCTTTACCAGGAATCGACCAACAGCCCGGTCTTCCGCCCGGTCTTCAACGCCGGGATCGAGTCCTCCTTCAAGTTTTCGCGCGAGTGGGAGGGGGTGCAGAAGCGCGCGTGGGGCCTCGACGGCCTGCGCCACATCGTCCAGCCGTACACGAACTTTTCCTATGTCTACTCCGGGAAAGACCCGGAGGATCTGCTCCAGTTCGACCGGCTCAACCCCTCCACGCAGCTTCCGCCGATCGACTTCCCGCAGTTCACCACCATCGACACCATCCCGTCGTGGACGATCTGGCGGCTCGGCGTCCGCAACCGCCTCCAGACCCGCCGGGACGACATCACGATGAACTGGCTGGAGATGGACACGTACTTCGATGTCAACCTCGACCGGCCCGACTTCCCCGGGGCCGCCGAAGGTGCGGGCACGCTCTCGAATCTCTACAACCGCCTCCACTGGACCCCGCTGCCGTGGCTCTCCGTCGCGCTCGATTCCCAGATCCCGATGGCCTCGGAAGGGTTCTTCCAGTTTAACTCGTCGGTGAGCTTCCTGGTCACCCGCGATCTTAGCCTCACGCTGAGCCACCGGTATCTCGACAGCAACCCGTATTTCGCCGACAGCAACAACGTCCGCCTGGGCGGTTACTACCGGATCAACGACAACTGGGGGGTCAGCTTCCGGGAGCAGTATGAATTCCAGGATCGCGTACTCGAAGTGCAGGAATACGCGCTGCACCGCGATCTCTCCAGTTGGGTGGCCTCCCTCGGCTTCCAGGTTCGCGATAACCGGAACCCCACCACGGACCGGAAGGTTCTCGATTACGGGTTGATTCTGACCTTTACTCTCAAGGAGCTTCCCTCTATCACCCTCCCGGTCGCATTCGACCCCTCCTCCACGATGGGGAGCGAGACGGAATGAGCCTCGCGCCGCGTCCCGTTGCGTTTACTCTCTTTATTTAACCCTACACACCACCTCATCACAAAAATGGATCTCTGCATCATCGGTTCGGGATATGTCGGCCTTGTCAGCGGCGCTTGCTTCGCCGAAATCGGCCACAACGTCATTTGCGTGGATAATGACCAGCGGAAAGTGGACGCGCTGCACGCGGGCAAAATCCCGATCTACGAGCCGGGCCTCGAAGAAATCGTCCACCGCAACGTCGCCTCCGGGCGGCTCCGCTTCACCAACAGCATCGGGGAGGGCGTGAGCAGTTCGCAGATCATCTTCATCGCCGTGCCGACCCCGCCGCAGCCGGACGGGAGCGTGGACCTGAGCTTCATCGAGAAGGTCGCACGCGAGATCGCCGGAGTCCTCAAGAACGACTACCGCGTCGTGGTGGACAAGAGCACCGTCCCCGTCAAGACCGGCGAGAAAGTCGCCGATACCATCAAGCGTTACAACCCGGGCGCGGATTTCGATGTCATCAGCAACCCCGAGTTCCTGCGCGAAGGGTGCGCCGTGGGCGACCTGATGAAGCCGGACCGCATCGTCATCGGCGGCAACAGCGACCGCGCGCTCGCGCTGATGAAAAAGGTGTACGAACCCTTTAACGCGCCGATCCTCGTCACCGACATCAACTCGGCGGAACTCATCAAACACGCCGCGAACTCCTTCCTCGCGCTCAAGATTTCCTACATCAACGCTGTCTCGGCCATTTGCGAGGCGAGCGGCGCGGACGTCGAGAAGGTCGCCGACGGCATCGGCATGGACCGCCGGATCGGTCGCAACTTCCTCAACGCCGGGCTCGGCTACGGCGGCTCGTGCTTCCCGAAGGACATCGCCGCCTTCATCGCCATCAGCGAAGACCTCGGCGTCCCCTTCACGCTGCTCAAGGAGGTCCAGCGCATTAACGCGGACCAGAAGGAACGCTTCATCAAGCGCATCCGCGAGTCGCTCTGGGTGCTGCGCGAGAAACGCATCGCCGTCTGGGGGTTGACCTTCAAGCCCGACACCGACGACGTGCGGTGCTCCGTGCCGATCGACCTCGTGAACGACCTCGTGAAAGAAGGGGCCATCGTCACCGCCTACGATCCCAAGGGGAGCGAGAAGGCGGCGGAGTATAACCTCACCCCCGGTGTGAAGCTGGTCAACTCGCCGCTGGAAGCCGTGGAAGGGGCCGAGGCGCTCATCCTCGCCACCGAGTGGAAAGAGTTCGCCGCCGTCGATCTCGCCGAGGTCAAAAAGAAGATGCACACGCCGCTCGTCTTTGACGGCCGTAACTTCTTCGACCCGGCCACCATGGCAAGCCTCGGCTTCAACTACCGCGCCATCGGCCGCCCGACGATCACGCCGAAGTGCTAATTTAGGTGCCGAACGGGGGTGGCTCTGATAGGCCGCCCCACCATCGACCCTTCCCACGCCGTTTCACGCCTCCGTGCCAACCAGCGCCCGGAGGCGTTCGGCGGCGGCAGTCACCAGCGGCGTGCCATGCGCGAAGGCGATGGCACGCAATCCGCCGCCCGGCTCCGCGTGTACCGCAAGGAGCTTTCGCGCCGAGGCTTTCAGCGCCTTCGCATCCTGGCAATAACGCTCCGGGAGAAAGGCGAAGCCGGTGCTCTCCAAATTGATGAGCGCATCGCCGAGAATCAATACCCCGCCTGGTTCCCCCTTGCTTCCGGGCCAGTAGAGCGCCGTCTCCCCGGCGGGTCCGCCCGGCAGCGCGATCGCCGTGAGAGCGCCAAAAAGCCGCGCGCCATCCTCGAAAGGCTCGACCGCGAGCGAAGGCGGGAACGCGGGCAACGCTTCGCGATGGGCGCGGATGGGAATCCCAAATTGCCGCGCGAAGTCGGCGGCGGCGCGTTCGTGGTTTTCGTTGGTGAGAAGGAGCCCGGCGGGAGTGGCTCCATCGATCAGGGAGGCGAGCGCCGCGTCGGCGAGGGGGATCGGGTCGATGAAGAGCAACTCCCTCCCGATGCGCAACGCAGAGGAGGAGAGATCCACCTTCGTGGCCGGGTCGTAAGCCTGCCAGACGGCAAGGCCGCCCGCTTCGGATTGGTGGACCCACTGGAATTCTTCGGCTTTCATGGCGGTGTTGGATTTTTGGGGGGAGATCGAACGGGCCTATGCCAAGCCGGTGCCCCGGCAGTGCTCTTCAGGCTTGCCTTTCCCCGGCGCAGTCCCTACGTTTTCGCGCTCTATGACGTTCGTGCGTTCGCTCCTTTTCTGTGTCGGCCTTGCCGCGACCTTCGCCCTTGGCGCCTGCGAAAAACAGCCTGTTTCCACCATCGAGTCCATCGAAAAAACGCTGCATGCGCACGAGGGGCACGGGGACCACGGTGAACATGCTGAAGAGGGCGCGCACGGGAAGGAAAGCCACGGTACAAAGGGAACCGACGGGGCGGCTGAAAGCGCCACCCCAGGGCAACCATAGCCGGAGCGCCGCCGGGATCAAGGCGGGGCTAAAACAGGGCATCAGGTTTCGCCCTGACTTCCCTTGTTTTCCTTCGCGGGTGTTTCCGATGGGGTTGAAGCGGGCGTTGGCTTGGCCCCTTCCGCATTGGCCTCTTCTGCCTTGGCCCCTTCTGCCTTGGCCCCTTCTGCCTTGG
>CAZYVL010000066.1:10435-14289 GCA_964651005.1 uncultured Chthoniobacteraceae bacterium
TCCGCATTGGCCTCTTCTGCCTTGGCCCCTTCTGCCTTGGCCCCTTCTGCCTTGGAGTCCTTTCCGGCGTTTTCCTTCGGCTTTTCGTTCGAGCCGTGCACTGGCGCGGGCGTCGGAGTCGGCTCTGGCTCCGGGGGCATCGCCTCGAACTCCTTCTTGAGCGATTCGATCAACTGGCTCACCGCAGCAGTCCGCTTGTCGTTCATCTCCTTGCGAATCTGCTCCTCAATGGCGCGGCGGGCCTTGGTGAACTTTTCCGCAAAAAGACGGCCGCGTTCCGGGCTGAGCTTGAGACCGCTTTTGGCAACGGCCGCCTCGATCTCCCGCTGCTTTCTGGCGCGGTAGTATTCGTTGCTCTTGTAGAGCTCCTGGCGGACTCCCGGCGGCAGGCTCTTCCAGCGTTTGAGGTTCTCTTCGAACTTTTGGCGCTGTTCGGGCGTCCAGTTTTTGTCCGGGCCGGGGGGCCGCTCGGGAGGCCGCATCCGCCTGTAGCCCCTCGGAGAGAGAGGCGGCTCGGGCGACGGCCCGGGCGGTTTGGGTAGTTTGGGTGGCTCCGGTGGTTTTGGCGATTCCGGCGGAAGGGGCGCATCGGCCTGGCCGGGTTGATGCGGCGGCGGCGGCCCGGGAGGAGCCTCTTCGGGTTCCTGGCCCCGGGAAACGGAGGGGAGCGCAAGAGCGCAGAGCGCAAGCCACGCCAGCGGCGTCAGTAGTTTGAAGCGGTGGAATCGAGCCATACCAGGGAGTCTTCGTTGGCGAGAAGTTCGTCAAGATTGTTGATGACATCGAGATCCCCCGCATTCTGCGCCATTGCCACAGTTTCGCCCGGGGGCCGCGTTTCGTTGAACGCGCTGCCGTCGTAGAAAAGGATGACGATGCATGCCGTCGCCGCCAGCACCATGGCGGTACGCCAGCGCCGCAGCAGCGTGCCGGGCGACGCGAAAAGCGGCGTGCGCGCTGTACCCGCTGTATGGCCTGCAAGCCGGATTTCCCGGACGACGTTGCGGGCGAAATAGGGAGAGACCCGGGCCGGGGTGCCGGCCTTGCCCAGCAGATCCCAGAGCGGATCGCTCTCGAACTCGCCGGAACGTTTCTCACGAGAAGGTTTCATGACAGAAATGGAACACGCTTTGGGGAGAAAAGTTGCTCCCCGGGGCTGGAAAATTTGCCTCGCCGACGCTGGAACGTCCAGACATTGCCGCCCGGAACCCGCATTTCCCTCGCACCCCGGGACGCCCCGGGGCTTGCTTTAATTTACGGTTCCCCGAATCTGGGCGAGTGCCAAGTCCAACAACAGACCCATGCCGATGCCCCTGGGCCAAAAGCGCCGTGATGATCGCCTACCACGACACCGAGTGGGGCGTGCCGCTGCACGACGACCGCACGCTCTTCGAGTTCCTCATCCTGGAGGGGGCGCAGGCGGGGTTGAGCTGGGAGACGATCCTGAAAAAACGGGAGGCGTACCGTGAGGCGTTTCACCGCTTCGACGCGAAGAAAATCGCCCGCTACGACGAGGCCGACGTCGCGCGGCTGCTCGGCAACGCCGGGATCGTCCGCAACCGGCTGAAGATCGCCGCCGCCATCGGCAACGCAGCGGCATTCCTGAAGGTGCAAAAGGAGTTTGGGAGTTTCGACGCCTACCTCTGGGCCTTTGTCGGCGGTGCGCCGATCCAGAACACCCCCCGCTCACCGGGAGACATCCCCGTCCGCTCGGCGGAGTCGGACGCACTCAGCAAGGATTTGCTGCGGCGCGGATTCAAGTTCGTCGGCTCCACGATCTGCTACGCCTTCATGCAGGCTGTCGGGATGGTGAACGACCACCTCACGGACTGCCCGCGCCATGTGGCCGTGGCCGCGACCGTGGCGAAGCGGAAGTAGATTTTGCGATGACGCCATCCGCCCCTTCCTCTCTCCTTGCGGCGCAGGAACTTTGCGTCCGTTACAACGATCAGGTTGTCCTCGACCACGCCTCGCTCTCCATCCACGAGGGCGACCGCATCGGCCTTGTTGGCCGCAACGGCTCGGGCAAATCGACCTTCCTGCGCCTCCTCGCCGGGGTGCTGGAACCCGACAGCGGGAACATCGCGCGTCGCCGCGGGCTGGTCACGGGGTATCTCCCCCAGGAATTCGCGCTCGATCCCGCGTTGAACGTGGAGGAGAACATCCGCGAGGGCGCGCGCCATGTGCTCGATCTCATCGCCGAGTTCGAATCGCTCCCGGAAGGGAGCGGGCGGCACGACGAACTGGAGGCGCGCATCGCCGGGCTCGACGGGTGGACCCTCGATCGCCGCGTCGCCACCGCCATGTCGAAGCTCTCCGCCCCGCCCGGGGACGCGCGCATCGAGCGCCTCTCCGGCGGCGAAAAACGGCGGGTCGCGCTCTGCCGCGCCGTCGTTTCGCAGCCCGACCTGCTGATCCTCGACGAGCCGACGAACCATCTCGATGCCGAATCGATCGAGTGGTTGATCGGCTACCTTGACGCCTGCCGGGGCGCGTTTCTCGTCGTCACGCACGACCGTTACTTTCTCGACCGCGTGGTCAACCGGATCACCGAACTGACCGGCGGCAACTTCGTCTCCAGCCCCGGGAACTACACCGACTTTCTCCTCCAGCGCGCGGAGCGTCTGGCAGCCGCCGAAACCGCCGAGCACAAGCGGCAGATGTTCCTCAAGCGGGAGCTGGAGTGGGTGCGCCGCGCCCCGGAAGCCCGCCGCACGAAGTCAAAGAGCCGCCTCGACGCCTACGCCGAAGCCGCCGCGCAGGCGCCGCCCGATCTCGACCGCGAGGTCGATTTCATCATCCCGCCCGCCCCGCAGCTCGGCGACCGCGCGGCGGAACTCTGCGGCGTCGGCATGCGGCTCGGCGGGTGCAATCTCTTCTCCGGGTTTGATTTCAAGTTCGAAGCGGGCCAGCGCATCGGGATCACCGGGCGCAACGGCCTGGGGAAAACCACGCTGCTCAAGATCCTGCTCGGCGAGCTTGCGCCGACCTCGGGCACCGTGCGCATTGGCCGGTTGACCCGGTTCAACTATGTCGATCAGGCGCGGCTCCAGCTCAACGGCGACGACACCGTTCTCGACGCCGTGAGCGACGGGAGCGAGCACGTCGCCTTCGGCGGGGAAAAACTCCCCGTGCGCGGTTACCTGCGGCGCTTCCTCTTTTCCGACGACCGGCTCAGAACGCCGGTGCGTTCGCTCAGCGGCGGAGAGCGGAGCCGGTTGCTGCTCGCGAAGATCCTCAAAAACGGCGGCAACTTCCTCGTCCTCGACGAGCCGACCAACGACCTCGACCTCTCCACGCTCCGCATTCTGGAAGAAGCGTTGCTGGCCTTTACCGGAGTGGTGCTCGTCGTCAGCCACGACCGCTATTTTCTCAACCGCGTTTGCACCGGCATCCTCGCGTTCGAAGGGGAGGGGAGGATCGCCTGGAGCGTCGGCAACTACGACGAATACTGGGAGAGGCGGCAACGGCAACGCCTGGCCGCGTCCCCGGCTCCTGATTCCGCGCCAACCCCCGCCGCGCAAAAGCCAAACCCCGCCGCCCCACGCGAAAGACCGCGAAAACTCAGCTACAAGGAAACGCGCGAGCTGGAGGGGATGGAGGGGGAGATTCTCAACGTCGAGGAGCGGATCGCCGAAATCGAAGCGCTCTTCGCCGACCCTGGATTCCACGCCCAACACGGCGACCAGGCGCAGGCGCTGCACGACGAAGCAGAAGCCGCCCGCGAAACGCTCGAAAGGCTCTACGCACGGTGGGAGGAGCTGGAGAAAATCCGCCTCGCCGCTCCCTGAGAATCAAAGACTTGTGGTGCACCCTCTGGGACTCGAACCCAGAACCTAGTGATTAAGAGTCACGTG